>JAHWKL010000009.1 GCA_019347915.1 Actinomycetota bacterium | reverse complement strand
GAGCTACTCGGGCGTGCGGACCTCGGTCACGCTAGCGGGTGCCGGTGAGAGCGGAGGGAGGCGCAGCAACAGCGCCTGGAGGAGCAGGGGCTCGTTGGGGTTGCGGGTGAGGGCCTCGGCGGCGGCGTTGACGGCGTCGACGGCGGCCACCCGGGCGGCCACGTCGGTCCCGTCCCGCACCAGCGCGTCCCGGTAGCGGCGGGCGAGGGTGGCCAGGCCGAAGCGCAGCTCGTCGGCGCGGTGCCGGCGCAGGGCCCGGCGCTGCGACGCCTCCAGGCGGGAGCGCCCCGAGCCGCGCTCGCCCGAGGCCGCCACCCGCTCCTCCAGCTCGGCGGCGGCGCCGGCCTGGGCCCGGCGCAGGGGCTCGGCTGCCGCCTCCACCAGGTCGAGCAGCTCGGACACCGCCACGGCCACGGCGGCGCCGGTGCCGTCGAGGCGTTCCGGCAGGTGGGCCCACGCCTGGCGGCGGGCGGCCAGGCCGGGGTCGGACACCAGCAGCCGGGCCCGGTCGAGGCTGCCCGCCGCCGCCTCGGCGGCGGTACGCGCCTGCTCCGGCGGCACCCCTTCGCCCTCCAGCAGGTCGGCCAGCGTCGAGGGGGCCAGCGGGGCGACGTCGATGCGCACGCACCGGGAGGCGATGGTGATCAGCTCGGGGGGAACGGTGTCGGCCAGGATGACGAACACCGTGCTGGCCGGCGGCTCCTCGATGGTCTTGAGCAGGGCCGGACCGACCTGGCGCACGCGGTGGAAGTCGGTGAGCACCAGCACCTTGCGCCGCCCCTCGACGGGGGTGCGGGCGGCGAGGCGGGAGATCTCCTCGGCGTCGGTCAGGCGTAGGAACGCTCCCTCGGGCTCGAAGGTGACGGCGTCGGGATGGGCGCCGGCCAGGGCCAGGCGGCAGTCGCGGCAGCGGCCGCAGCCACCCGAGGGGCACAGGAGAGCGGCGGCGAAGGCTGCGGCCGCGGCCGCCGTGCCCGCGCCGGCGGGCCCGGCCAGCAGGTAGGCGTGCACCGGAGCGGCGGCCGCCGCCCGCAGTGCCGCCACCAGGCCCGGCTGGCCGGCGACGGCGGTGAAGGCGTCCCCGTCGGCGGCCGGCGACGGGCCGCTCACCGGTGACTCAGGTGGAGACGGGACTCGGCGACCGCCCACACCCGGGCGGCCACCTCGCCGGGCGACCCGCCGGCGTCCACCACCGCCCACCGCCCGGGCTCGGCGGCAGCCAGGGCGGCAAAGCCGTGGCGCACCCGGGCGTGGAAGGCGTCACCAGCCGACTCCAGGCGGTCGGGGGCGGCGCCGCGACGACCGGCGGCCACCGCCGGCGGGAGGTCGAGCAGCACCACCAGGTCGGGGTCGAGCCCGTCGGTGGCGAAGGCGGACAGCGAGCGGAGGTCGTCGAGCGGAAGGCCCCGCCCGTAGCCCTGGTAGGCCAGCAGCGACCCGGTGAAGCGGTCGCTCACGACATGGCGGCCTTGCTCGAGGGCGGGACGGATGACCTCGGCCACGTGCTGGGCCCGGGCGGCGGCCAGCAACAGGGCCTCGGCCCGGGCGTCGAGATCGGCCGACGCCGGATCGAGCACCAGGGCACGGATGCGCTCGCCCACCTCGGTGGCCCCCGGCTCCCGGGTGAGCACCGCCCCGAGGCGGTCGGCGAGGAGCGAGGCCTGCGTCGACTTCCCGCACCCCTCCCCTCCTTCGAGGACCACGAGACGTCCCCTCGTCACGGCCGGAGGGGATCCCGCTCGCCGTCCTCGGGTTCGGCCAGCACGAGGCCGGCGAGGACGCCGGCGACGATGATGATGATCGACGCCAACCACAGGGTGAGGCGCACACCGGGGACGCTGATGGTGAGCTCGCCCAGCGAGATCTCACCGCCGAACAAGCGGCTCGACACACCCCCGAGGACCCCGGACAGGAAGGGCCCCACGGCGAAGGCGATCAGCAGGCACAGGCGCACCACGGTGTAGAGCGCGGTGAAGGTCCGCCCCCGGATGTGGTCGGACACGCTCTCCTGGAGGATGGTGAAGCCGAGGACGTAGGCACACCCGGCGGCGGCGCCCAGGAGGGCCACCAGCACCAGCGCCGGCGCCAGCGACGACATCGAGGCCCCCAACAGCAGCGATCCACCGGCCACCACCACGGCAACGGTGAAGGCCCGAGGCTTGGGCAGCCGGGCCTGGAACACCGACACCACCACCACCCCGAGGGCCATGCCCGTGCCCAGGGCGAAGAGGACCAAGCCGAAGCCGGCGGTGCCCCCGCCGAGGACCTCGCGGGTGAACAGCTGGCCCAGCGGCACCAGCATGCCGCCGCCGATGAGCCCCGTGCCCAGGCCGACCATCACCGCCCGGACCCTGGGGTTGACGACGATGAAGCGCCAACCCTCCTTGAGCTCGTGGAAGGTCTGGGCAAAGTCGATGCGCCGGCGCCTGGTCGTCCGCGGGCGGCCGCTGGTGAGGGCCAAGGTGGAGATGAGCAGCGCGGAGAGGAAGAACGTCACCACGTCGAAGTAGACCGCCAGCGACTCCTGGGTCAGCGGGAGGAAGGCCAGCGAGTCGTTGTCGGCGAGCCGGCCGGCGGCCGTGGCCAGGCCGGCGAAGATGGCGGCGGCCACCGGGAAGGTCCCGTAGGCGGCGACCAGCGACAGGGAGTTGGCGGTGGCCAGGTGCCGCTCGGGGACGAGGTTGGGCACCTCGGCCTCCTTGGCCGGCGACCACATCAGGGTCAACACCTCCAGCACGAACGAGGCCAGCACCAGCTGAGGGATGGTGGTGACGAAGGGCAGGACGGCAAGCGTCAGGCCCCGCCCGATGTCGCATGTCACCATCACTCGCTTGCGGTTCCAGCGGTCGAGCAGGACGCCGGCGACGGGTGCGAGGAAGAACCCGGGCAGGATGCGCGCCGTCATCACCACGCCGATGGCCACACCCGAGGACTCCCCGCCGATGCGGGTGGCGATGGCGACGATGGCGAAGAAGCCGATCCAGTCGCCGAGGGCCGACACCACCTGCGCCAGCCACAACCGGAAGAAGTTGTCGGAGCCGAACAGGCGGACCACGGGCGAGGGGCCGCCCGATCGGAGGGCGGCGGCGGGGACCGGAGGGAGGGGGCGGGTGGGGCCCTCGTCGTCGGGGGCGTCCTGCCCCTGCCTCCCGGCCTCGGCATCCCGAAGCTCCGGCTCCGGCCGGCGTCGAGCCTGGGCCACGGCGGAAGACTAGGTGGGAGTGGGGCGTCGGCGCGGCTATGCCGTGCCGCCGGCGCTCCGGCCCGCCCGATCCTTGTCCGCGGCGACCTTCTCGGTCGCCGCCTTCTTCTTGGTCCCAGCCTTCTTCTTGGTCCCAGCCTTCTTCTTGGTCGCCGCCTTCTTCTTGGTCGCCGCCTTCTTGGTCGCCGCCTTCTTGGTCGCCGCCTTCTTCTTGGTCGCCGCCTTCTTGGTCGCCGCCTTCTTGGTCGCCGCCTTCTTCTTGGTGGCCGCCTTCCTCCCCCGCTTGGGGGCCGGTCCCCGGGCCCGGCGCTCGGCCATCAGCTCGGCCGCCCGGTCCAGGTCGATCTGCTCGACCGTGTCGCCCTTGCGCAGGGAGGCGTTGGTCTCCCCGTCGGTCACGTAGGGCCCGAAGCGACCCTCCTTGACCACCACGGGACGTCCGGAGACAGGGTCGTCACCGAGCTCCCGCAACGGCGGGGCCGCCTGACCGCGGCCCCGGCGCTTGGGCTCGGCCAGCAGGCGCAGGGCGTCGTCGAGAGTGACGGTGAACAGCTGCTCCTCGGACTCGAGGCTGCGACTGTCATTGCCCTTCTTGATGTAGGGGCCGTACCGGCCGTTCTGGGCGGTGATCTCCTCGCCGTCGGCCGGGTCGGTGCCCACCACCCGGGGCAGGCTGAGCAGGCGCAGGGCGTCGTCGAGGGTGATGGTCTCCAGGCTCATGTCCCGGAACAGCGAGGAGGTCGGCGGCTTGTCCTTGGCGCCCTCGGTGGTCTCCCCCAACTGCACGTAGGGCCCGTAGCGCCCGGCCCGGGCCAGCACCGGCAGCCCGCTCCCGGGGTCGATGCCGAGCTGGCGGTCGCCGCTGGGTGCGTCCAGCAGCTCGAGCGCCCGCTCGACGGTGAGCTCGTCGGGCGCCACGTCATCGGGGATGCCGGCGCTGTCCTCGCCCCGCTGGACGTAGGGGCCATAGCGACCCACCCGGCCCACCACCTCGCGCCCCTCCGGATCGACCCCCAAGCGGATGGAGTTGACGTCGCGGGCGTCGATCTCCCCGAGGTTCTCCGACACCATCCGGCGCAACCCGGCGTCACCGTTGTGGCCGAAGTAGAAGCGTGACAGCCACGGCAGGGACTCCTGCTGGCCGGCGGCGATGTCGTCGAGGTGGTCCTCCATGCGGGCGGTGAAGGCGTAGTCGACCAGGTCGGGGAAGTGGCGCTCGAGGAGGGTCACCACGGCGAAGGCGGTGAACGACGGCACCAGGGCGGTGCCCTTCTTCCAGACGTAGCCGCGGTCCTGGATGGTGCCGATGATGCTGGCGTAGGTCGACGGGCGCCCGACGCCGAGCTCCTCCAGGCGCTTTACCAGCGAGGCCTCGGTGTAGCGGGCCGGCGGCGAGGTCTCGTGGCCGACCGGCGCCAACGCCCGCACCGCCAGGGGATCTCCCTCGGACAAGGCGGGCAGCCGGCGCTGGGTGGGATCACTGTCGCTCTCGCTGTCGTCGCTCTCGACGTAGACCCGCTGGAAGCCGGGGAAGGTGACGACCGTGCCGCTGGTGGCGAACTCGGCGTCGCGACCAGAGGCGGACCGCGCGCCCAGGCGGACGGTGACCGTCTCCCCCACGGCATCGGGCATCTGGGAGGCCAGCGTGCGCTTCCAGATCAGCTCGTAGAGCCGAGCCTCGGCCGGTCCCACCTCGCGGCCGACCTGGTCGGGGCTGCGGAAGCTGTCGCCGGCGGGGCGAATGGCCTCGTGGGCCTCCTGGGCGGCCTTGGCCTTCTTGGTGTAGCGCCGGGGGGCGTCGGGGACGTAGTCGCGCCCGTAGCGCTCGGCGATCTCGGTCCGGGCCGCGGTCAGGGCGGTCTCCGACAGCGTGGTGGAATCCGTCCGCATGTAGGTGATGTAGCCGGCCTCGTACAGGCTCTGGGCCGCCCGCATGGCCGCCGCCGACGACATGCGCAGCTTGCGTCCCGCCTCCTGCTGGAGGGTCGAGGTCATGAACGGCGCCGCCGGCCGCCGGCGGTAGGGCTTGCGCTCGACCGAGCGGACGGCGAAGTCGGCACCGTCGAGGTCGGCGGCCAACTCGGACGCGCCGGCCTCGTCGAGCAGCACCACGTCGGCGGTGCCGAGCTCACCCGTCTCGCCGAAGTCCTTGCCCGTGGCCAGACGGCGCCCGTCGAGGGCGACCAGGCCGGCGGTGAACTCGCCGGGGGAGGCGGAGTCGCCGTCGCCGGCGGTGCCGTGGTCAGTGGTGGTGGCGGCGCCAGCAGCAGCGAAAGTGCCCTCCAGGTCCCACCAGGCCGCCGACCGGAAGCGCATCCGGGCCCGCTCCCGCTCGACCACGATGCGGGTGGCCACGCTCTGCACCCGCCCCGCCGACAGCCCGGTCATGACCTTCTTCCACAGCACCGGGCTGACCTCGTAGCCGTAGAGCCGGTCGAGGATGCGGCGGGTCTCCTGGGCGTCCACCCGGCGCACGTCGAGGTCGCGGGGCTCGGCGATGGCCCGCTCGATGGCCGAGCGGGTGATCTCGTGGAACACCATCCGCCGCACCGGCACCCGGGGGTTGAGCACCTCCTGCAGATGCCAGGCGATGGCCTCACCTTCGCGGTCCTCGTCGGTGGCCAGATAGACCTCGCTGGCATCCCGGACCAGCTTGCGCAACTTGGCCACCTGGTCCTTCTTCTGGCGGGGGATGACGTAGAGCGGCTTGAAGGCGTTGTCCACGTCGACGCCCAGCCGGGCCCACGGCTCGCCCTTGTACTGGGGCGGGACCTCGGCCGCCGACTGGGGCAGGTCGCGCACGTGCCCGATGGACGACTCGACCATGTAGTCGCTGCCGAGGAAGCGGGCGATGGTCCGCGCCTTGGCCGGCGACTCGACGATCACCAGGGGCTTGGGCACGTCACCACGCAAACCCGGTCCCGGCGGCGTTGTCAAACGGCCAGGACGGCCTGGGGGCCCTCCAGCAGCGCCGGGACGACGCCGGCCCACGCCGGCCGGAAGGCGTAGACGCAGGCCAGACGCAGCCGGCTGGCGGCGGCGAAGGCGGCCAGCCGGGCGGTCACGGCCGGGCCCGGCCGGTAGGCATCCACGAACGCCGCCGCCGCCCGCTCCGCCCGCGAACGGGGGCACCGGCCCTGCAGCGCCCGCAACTCCAGGTGGGCGAGCAGGTTGGCCACGTCGAGGGCCGCCTCGCCCCGGGCCAGGGTGTCGAGGTCGAGCATGCCGGCGTCGCCGGCGGGGGTGACCAGCACCTGCTTGTCGTGCAGGTCGCGGTGGAGGAGCACGCCAGGGTGGGCCGGCGCAGGGTCGGCGAGCATGGCCCGCACCCGCTCAAGGTGCGCACCTGCTCGCGCCCGGGAGCCCGCCGGCAGGGCCCCGTGGTCGAGGGCGTGACCCAGCCACCGGGCGACCACGCCCGCCTCCGCCCCGGCTTCATGGGCCGGGGTCGACGGCGGCACCGGTGCCCCGTGCAGCGCCGCCACCGCCGCCCCGGCGGCGGCGAAGGCCCTGGAGACGTCGGCGTCCGGCACTGCGGGGTCGCCCAGCAGCTCGTGCAGGGACCGGCCCGGCAGCTCGGCGTGCTCGACGACGCCGGCGCCGGTGTCGGCGGCCACCACCGCCGGCGTGGGCACGGGCAGCGACGGGGCCAGAGCCGGCGCCCGCCCCGGCCGCCACACCTTCACGTAGGTGGTCCCGGTGGGACGGCGGCGGCGGACCACGGCCCGTCGCTCGGGACGGTGGACCACCAAGGTGGCGGTCTCGTCGTCGACCATGCCGGGCAGGGCGGCCAGCCGCCGGTCGGCGCCGCCTCGCTGGAGCAGCACGCCCCGGTCCTCCACGGCGATGACCTCGCCCCGTCCGGCGGTGAGGGCGGTCTCGGCGGCCACCTTGGCCAGGCGCGTGGGGTCGGCGAACCACTGCCCGGGCACCGGCACACCGCCCGGCTCGACGTACTCGAGCAGCAGGTGCCCCGGACCTCGGGGCCAGGCGCGGCGGAGCCGGAGCGGTCCGCCGGTCGCCGGCAGCTCGGCGAACGGGTGCTCGCCCCCGGCCGGCAGCGGGGACGGCATCGAGGCGGTGCCGGCCCTCACCGGTGGGTTCCCTCGCCGGCGAGCTCCGCCACCCGGTCGAGCAGCTCCTCGGTACGGAGGGGCCAGTCGGGCCGCCGGTGCCGGAAGGGCTCCACGGTCCGGCGCACCAGGGCGGCGGCAGCGTGCAGCATCAGGGCTCTCTGGGGCACGACGCCGCCCGCCCCCTCGTAACCGGCAACCAGGTCGGCCGCCAGCGAACGGGCCCGTCCCGGCGCCAGCCGGCCGTCGACCTCGCCGGCCTCGAGATCGGCCATGAACTGCCCGAGGTCGGCGGTGGGGTCGCCCACGGCGGTGTTGTCGAAGTCGATCAGGCCCACGCCCCCCGGGCCGAGGACCACCTGGTCGGCGGAGAAGTCGCCGTGGCGGGCAGCGGTGCGCACCGGCAGATCGGCCAGCCGCCGGCACAGGCTGGCGGCGGCGGCAGAGGCGGCGGGGCCCAGCCGGGGGACCAGGGCGGCGGCCGAGGCGGCGGCCGCCGTGGTGCCCATGGCGTCGACGTCCGGCTCCTCGTGGACCAGTCGCCGGGGTCGCGTGGCGTGCAGCGCGGCGAGGGCGGCGCCCACCTCGGGGAGTGGTGCGGGAGCGGCGTCGACGTCGGTGAGGAGGTCGCTGAGCGGCTGCCCGGGCAGCCACGAACCGGCGAGGGCGCAGGCGCGCTTGGACGTCCCCAGCAGGGCGGGAACGACCAGCCCGGTGCGCCCGGCGAAGGCCAGGCCGGCGCGGGCACGGGCCAGCTCGCCGGCGCTGAAGGCCTTCACCAGGGCCACGGGAACGCCGTCCCGCTCCACCACGCCGACCCAGCGGCGCTCGGGCTTGTAGCGCACGCACCGGGGCTCGGCGCCGTGCAGGTCGGCGGCCTCGGGGAGCAGCGCCTGCAACAGGCGCCGGCGGTGGTCGGGCCGCGCCAGGCGGGCCAGTGCCGGCAGGTCGCGGTCGGCTCCGGCCGGCGCCACGACCACCAACTCGTCGGCGAAGGCGGTGACCGGCCAACCCCCGCCCGGACCGGCCGCCGGCGCCGGCGCCGGCGCCGTCTCGGCCGCCTCGGCGGTCTTGGCCGCCTTGGCCCCGTCGCCCCGTCGGTAGGCCTTGGCCGAGACCTCCACCGCCGGCCCCGCCGGTCCCGTTCGCTGGAGGCGGTAGCCGACCAGGCAGCTGGTGGCCGGCTTGTAGCGCACGTAGAGCGCCTCGGCGGCGACCAGTCCCGCCTCCGGATGCCGCTGCTGCAGCCGGGCGAGCAGGGCTTCGGGGTCGAGCACCAGGGCGATCCCGGGCACGGCGGCGTCGCGCCGGGCGACCTCGGCGTCAGCCGGTGCGAGCACCCGCTCCCCTCCCCGAGGGGGCACGACGAGCCGGGGTGGCCAGCCGGCTGGCGCGGCGCGGCCTCGCCTCGCGGGCCTGGGCGTCGGTGGTGCCGAGCACGTCCTCGGGCGAGCCCTGGGCGGCGATGCGCCCGCCCTCGATGCGGACCACGAGGTCGGCGTCGGCCACGGCGGCGTGGTCGTGGGCGATCACGAAGGTGGTGCGCCCGGCGGTCAGCCGGCGCAGGGCGCTGTCCACCGCCTCCTCGTTGTCGTGGTCGAGCCCGGCCATGGCCTCGTCGAGCACCACGATCGGCGCCTCCCGCACCGCCGCCCGGGCGATGGCGATGCGCTGGCGCTGTCCGCCCGACAACGTGGCCCCCCGCTCGCCGACGACGGTGTCGTAGCCGTCGGGCAGGGCGGTGACGAAGTCGTGGGCGTTGGCCAGGCGGGCGGCGGCCTCGATCTGGTCGTCACTGGCCCCGGGGGCGCCGTAGGCGATGTTCTCCCGGATGCTGGTGGCGAACAGCACGCTGTCCTGCAGCACGATGGCCACCTGCCGGCGCACCGACTCCAGGGTGAGGCCGCGGAGGTCGTGGCCGTCGATCAGCACCTCGCCCTCGGAGGGGTCGTGCAGGCGGGCCAGCAGCGCCACCAGGCTCGACTTGCCCGCCCCCGAAGGTCCCACCACGCCCACGCGCTGTCCGGGACGGACGTGCAGGTCGATCTGGTGGAGCACGGGCCGGCCCGGCTCGTAGGCCAGGCTGACGCCCCGGAGACGCACCTCGCCGCGGAAGGCGGGGGCCTTGCGGGCGTCGGGCGCGTCGACGATGTCGGGGATGACGTCGAGCAGCTCGATGATCCGCTCACCCGAGGCCGAGGCCTTGGCCAGGCGGGCGGTGTACTTGGCCAGGTCACGCAGCGGCTTGAACGCCTGCTTCAGGTAGCTGATGAACACCACCAGCTCGCCGGCGGTCAACGCCCCGCTCAGCACCCGGCGGGCGCCCAGGTACAGCACCAGGCCGGTGGCCATGGCCACCAGGACGTCGGTCCGGCGCTCCAGCCCGGCGGAGAGACGCTTGCCCTTGACCCCGTCGCGCAGGCTCTTGTCGTTGCTGGCGGCGAAGGACTCCTCGAGGGTCGCCTCCAGCGAGTAGGCCTGGACCACCTTGATGGCACCGAGCGACTCGGCGGCCACCGACGCCAGTTGGCCCTCCTGGCGGCGCTGCTTGCGGGCCACGGTGGTGATGGCCCGGCTCATGCGCACGCCGGTGACGGCGAAGGCAGGCAGCGCCACCAGGGCGACGAGGGTCAGCACCGGGTCGACCCACAACATCACCGCCACCATGCCGAACAGGGTCACGACGTTGCCGACCAGGGGCAGGGCGGCGGTGACGGCGACCTCCTGGAGACGGCCCACGTCACCGGTGATGCGGGTCAGCAGCTCGCCGCTGCGGGCCTTGCTGTGGAACGAGAGCGAGAGTCGCTGGAGGTGGCCGTAGAGCTGGGCCCGCACCGAGGTGAGCACCCGGTTGCCGGCCAGGGCGAAGGCCACCGTCGACAGGTACGAGGCCAGGGCCCGCAGCCCGGTGACGCCGACCACGGCGATGGCGGCGAGGGCCAGGACCTTGGTGGCGCCGGCCGGCACCGAGGGCGCGGCGCCGGCGCCCCCCGACTCGACGATCGTGTCGATGACGTACTTGAGCGGCCACGGCTCGAGCAGCCGCAGGACCACCTCGGCCAGCAGCGCCAGCGAGCCGCCGGCGATGACCTTGCGCTCCCCGCGCAGGTGCGGCGAGAAGCGTCTCGTGGTCTGCACCAGGCCGGGGACGGCCTGGCGGAGGGTGGTGGCGGTGGAGGAGGCCATGGTCAGGCCACCGCCCCGACGGCGTCGTCCGCACCGGTGCCGCTGCCGGCGCCGGCCAGGGCGAGGACGCGCTCGGCGACCTGGCGCCACGAGTGCCGGCGCACCACCTCGGCGCGGCCGGCCCGGCCCAGCGCCTCCCGCCGGCGGGGGTCGGCCCGCAGCCCGGCCAGCGCCGCGGCCAACGCCGCCGGGTCGCCGGGCGGGCACAAGACGCCCGTCCGGCCGTGGTCGAGGACCTCGGCGACCTGCCCCACCGAGCTGGCGACGACGGGCAGGCCGGCGGCGAGGTACTCGTAGAGCTTGAGCGGCGAGAAGTAGAACCCGTCCAGCGCCGGATAGGGCGCCACGGCGACGTCCATGCGGGCCAGGTGGCCGGGGACCTCAGCCGGGTCGACGGCGCCGGTGAGCTCGGTGCTGGCCGCCAGCCCCCGGTGGTCCACGGTGCGGGCCAGCGCCGGCGCCTCGGGGCCGTCACCGACCACGAGCAGGCGCCAGCCGGGGTCGCCGGCCAGCAGGACCATGGCGTCGACCAGCGTGTCCAGCCCGTGCCACGGCTTGAGGGTGCCCACGAAGCCCACCGTGAACGTGCTCGGGTCGGGCGGCCGGCGGGTCGGGCGAATGCGTTCGGGGTCGACGCCGTTGGCCACCACGTGGACCCGGGAGGGCGCCGGCGACCACCGCCGGGCCCAGGCGGCCACCTCGTCGGACACGGCGACGACCACGGTGGCGTCGGCCAGCACGCCCCGGGCCACCGCCTCGGCTCCGGCCCGGTCGACCAGCACACGATGACGGGCCTGCTCCTCGACCAGGGGTGCGTTGACCTCCAGCACGCCCGGCACCCCGGCGCGACGGGCCTCGGCCATGCCCGCCCGGCTCCACAGCGAGTAGCGCTCGTAGACGAGGTCGAAGGGCCCGGCGGCGGCCAGGGCCTCACCGACGCCGGCGTCGGCGGCCCGGGACCGGGCCTCGCGCTCGGCGGCCGGTCCTCCGCCCACCTCGGGGAGGGCGTGGACCACCACCCGGCCGAGGTCGGCCGGGGCCTCCCCGCCCCAGCGGGTGGCGAACAGGTGGACCTGGTCGCCCCGGCGGGCCAGCGCCCGGACCATCTCCTGGACGTGGACCGAGCCGCCCTTGCGCCCGAACACGGGGAGTCCGGGGTCGGCGCACACGTAGGCGATCCGCATCAGGCGCACACCTCGTCGGCCACCGGCACGTCGGCCACGGGCACGCCGGCCACGGGCACGCCGGCGAAGTGCCGGCGCAGGCGGGCGGCCTGGCGGTGGACGTCGAACTCGTCCTCGACGAGCGTGCGGGCGGCGAGGGACAGGCGCTCCCGGAGGGCGCCGTCGTCGAGGAGGCGCTCGAGGGCGCCGGCCAGGGCCTCGGGGTCGTGCTCGGGGACCAGCAGGCCGGTCCGCTCGTGGCGGACCACCTCAGGGATGCCCGTCACCGGCGTCGACACGCAGGGCGTGCCCAGGGCCATGGCCTCCAGCAGGACCGTCGGCAAGCCGTCACGGTTGCCGTCCGTACCCACGACGCACGGCGCGGCCAGCACCGCCGCCCCGGTCACGAGGGAGCGGACCTCACCCTGGGGCAGGGGCCCCCGCAGCCGCACGGTGTCCTCCAGCCCGGAAGCGGCCACGCGCCGGCGCAGGGCTGCTTCCTCCGGGCCGGACCCGACGATCTCGCAGCGGAACCACCGCCCCCTCCCGGCCAGCACGGCACAGGCGTCGACGAGGTCGGCGAACCCCTTCTTCTCCACCAGCCGGCCCACGCCGGCGATCAGGGCGGGGCGCCGGCCGGGGCTGGAGTAGGCGAACCGGTCGAGGTCGAGGCCGTTGTAGACGCGGTGGACCCCGGCGGCCGCTGCTCCGTAGGTCCAGCGCAGGTGCTCGACGTTGAACTCGCTCACCGTCACCACCGCCGCCGCCTCGGCCAGCTTCCGGCGCAGGTCGTCGGGGTCGACCTCCTCGTGGAAGATGTCCTTGGCGTGGGCGGTGAAGCTGTAGGGAACGCCGGCGAGCAGCGACGCCAACCGGGCCACGGTGGTGGCGACGGACGCGAAGTGGGCGTGGAGGTGCTCGATCCCCCGAGCCCGGACCAGCAGCGCCAGCTCGACGGCCTGGGCGGCGTCGTGCACGTCGGCGGCCAGCAGCTCGCGCAGGTGGGGCCCGAGGCCGGGAAGCTCGGCAGTGGCGGTGCCCAGGAGCTCCCACAGGTCGGGGGTGCGGCGCAACCGGTCGGCCAGGTAGGTCACCGGTGCCCGCACCTGGGCCAGATTCTCGTGGAAGCGGCCGTCCCGAGGCGGGCGGAGGGAGAAGATCTCGAGGTCGGCACCCGCGGCCTGGTGGGCCAGCACCTCGTTGAGGATGAAGGTCTCCGAGAAGCGGGGGTACATCTTCAGCACGTAGCCGACGCGCGGCCCTGACTCAGACGGCGACATGGACCGCACCCCTCTCGCTCGACCGAGGGGTGGCCTGGGCCAGCGGGACGGGCTCGGCGGCGAGGAGGGCGTCGACCAGGCCCGGCACCCGGGCCAGCCCGTCCAGGTCGACGTGGGCGCCGCGCACGGGGCCGGCACCGGCAGCTCGCAGCATCCACTCCGACAGGCGCGCCGACGACAGGTCGTCGGGGTGGAGGACGTCGGCCTGGCCGAGGTGCTCGAGCCGGCGGGCCCGCACCAGCTGCTCGGCCCGTGGCTGGGCCCGGGGGACGAGCAGGGCCCGCTTGCGGTGAGCCAGCACCTCGCAGACGCTGTTGTAGCCAGCCATGGACACCACCAGGTCGGCGGCGCCGATCCACCGCTCGGGGTCGAGCACGTAGTCGTTCACCACCATGCCGGGCCGGGTGGCGGCCAACAGATGGAGGTCCTCCCGATGCCCCGGGTCCATGTAGGGACCGGTCACCACCACCCCGCTCATCCCCGACGGCAACCGGCTGCGGACGAAGCTGCGGGCCAGGGCCAACCCGTCCTGGCCGCCTCCGACCAGGCACAGGGCGAAGGGGCCGGGCGGCGGGGGCGGCGTGGTGCCGGCGGGCGGCACGGGGCGCCCGTTGGCCAAGTACCCGGTGTAGGACACCTTGGCCCGCACGCTGGCCGGCAGCCCGTACTCCGAGACCGGGTCGTACACCGCCGGATCGCCGTAGACCCACACGGCGTCGTAGTGGAGGGCCACCGCCTGCGTGGCTCGTGACTCCTGCCATTCCCGCCTGGCCACCGGGGCGGTGTCGAGCACGTCGCGCAAACCCAGCACGCACCGGGTCCGGCCCGAGGCCCGCAACCGCCGCAGGGCCGGCTCCAGCTCGCCGGCGAACCCCCGGGGCACCTTGTCGACGATGAGCACGTCGGGCTCGAAGGCGCCCAGGGCAGCGGAGATGACCTCGGACCGCAGGCGCACCAGCTGGCCGAGCGACCCGCTCAGCGAACGGGGTTGGTACTCCCCGCTGCCCCGCTTGGCCAGAGCGGGCAGGGCCACGAAATCGGCCCCGGGCGGCAGGGGCAGGGCGGCGGCGGACGGCGCACCGGTGATGAGCAGCGTCTGGGAGGCGGGCTCGGCCGCGGCCAGGGCGTCGGCCAGCGCCAGGTTGCGCCGGACGTGGCCGAGCCCCTGGGTGTCGTGCGAGTACAGGGCCACCCGACGGGGGCGGGCGGCCAAAGAGACGTCGTCGACCACGGGGAGCTCCTCCGGGAGAGTGGGGGGCGAGGGCGCAGGGTCCCGGAGTCATCGGCAGGGCCGGCCGTCCCCTTGACTGTAGAAGCGCCGAAGCGAAAACGTGACGAAACCCAGCGTGAGGCCCTCCGGAGGGCCGGGCGACCCGCTCAGCGAGCCGGCTCGGCCTCCGCTCCTCCCGACGGGGGCCTGGCCGACGGGGGCCCGGCAGTGGTACGGACGAACACCTGGTGGGCGACCATGCTCCCGAGGGTGCGGTCGTGGCCGGCGACCCGCAGCACCAGCGGCCCGTCGAAGGGGTGCTTCTCCCTGACCTCGACGGTGACGCCCGGGCGCAGGCCCAGGGTGTCGAGGAAGGCCACCACCTCGGGGTCGGTGGACCCGGGCACGGCGACGATGGCCACGTCGCCCGGCTCGAGGGCGTAGAGCGAGGGCAGGACGGGGATGTCCGGGGCCTGCAGGGCGGGGATGGGGAACCCGTGGGGGCAGGCGGCGGGACGGTCGAGGGCCACGAAGATGCGGTCCTCGACCTCCTGGGGCAGGTCGTGCTCGAACGTTGCGGCCAGGCGGTCGGCCTCGTTCCAGGCGTAGCCGAGCATGTCGGCGAGGAAGCGCTCGACGATGCGGTGGCGGCGGATGGCGGCGGCCGCCGCCTGCCGGCCGGCGACCGTCAGCTCCACCCCGTGGTAGGGGCGGTGGCGGACCAGGCCGCGCTCGGCCAGGCGCTTGACGGTGAACGTGACCGTGCCCGGGGCGACCCCGAGCGCCTCGGCCAGCGCTCCGGTCTGCGCCTCGGCCCGATGGCGCGTGAGGCGGTAGACGGCCTTGAGCGTCTCGCGCTCGGACTTTGTCAGCCGGACATCCATGGTCTCGAACGGCAAAACTTACCCCACCACTGAGCCCCGGGCCCGGCAGGAGAAGCGCCCAACCGAAGGGCTACCGTGGTGATAGGTGCGGCCGGACGCCAGGGGGTTTCCATCGTGAGCAGCACGGCGCGGCGCGGGTCGAGCGACGGCAAGGCGTTCGTGGTGACGCTGGTGGTGGTGCTGGTGGTGGCCATCGGCGCCGGCGCGCTGGTGGCCGACCGGAGCGGGAGGGACACCCCCTCGGGGCCGGGGACGCCGCCGACCGAACATCCCGAGCACTCGGCCTCGCCGGAGGCGACCACCGGTGGCGGCGACGGCCACGGGGCGGCGGGGGAAGCGCCGGTCATCCCGCCCGAGGTCGACGTCGACACGGTGGCGATCGAGGGCGAGCGCACGGTACGGGCCGAGCCCGAGGTGGTCGACGGCGTGAAGGTGTTCACCCTCAACGCCGAACCGGTGCAGTGGGAGCTGGTGCCGGGCCGGTCGGTGACCGCCTGGGGGTACAACGGCCAGGTACCCGGCCCCGAGCTCTGGGTCGACGAGGGCGACCGGGTGCGGGTCGAGTTCACCAACGACCTGCCGGTGGCCACCACCATCCACTGGCACGGCGTCGAGGTGCCCAACGAGATGGACGGCGTTCCCGGGGTCACCCAGGACCCCATCGAGCCGGGCGAGCGCTTCGTCTACGAGTTCGAGGCCAAGCCGTCCGGCACCTTCTGGTACCACTCCCACCTCGACGCGGTGCGCCAGCTCGACATGGGCTTGTCCGGAGCGTTCGTGATCAAGGGTGCCGGCGAGCCCGAGTACGACCGCGACTACGTGCAGCTCCTCGACGAGTGGGTCCGCCTGCAGGACGGCCGCAACGGCTGGGAGGGCGTCACCCACGCCGGCCACAACCTGGCCGAGTACAACTGGTTCACCATCAACGGCAAGTCGTTCCCGGCGACGGAGAACATGGTCGTCGCCGAGGGCGACCGGGTCCGGGTGCGCATCGTCAACGCCGGCTACCAGTCGCATCCCATGCACCTGCACGGGAAGCGGTTCACGGTGGTGGCCAAGGACGGCGCCCCCCTGCCGGCGCCGTACCAGGCCGACACCGTCCTGGTGGGGTCAGGTGAGCGCTACGACCTCGAGCTCGTGGCCGACGACCCCGGCGACTGGATGTTCCACTGCCACATCCTCCACCACGTCACCAACGACGCCGTGGAGGACCCCGGGGGCCTCATGAACTTCGTCACCTACGAGGGCCACGACAACGAATACCAAAAGGGCGAGACCCAACGAGAGGGGCAGCGATGAGCAGGACGACGTCGATGGCGGTGATCGCGGTGGTGGCGGTGGTGGCCTTCGGGGGCGCGTTCTTCGTGTTCTCGGGGGACGACGGGCCCACCACCACCACGGCGGGGAGCGGGGGGGCGGCCGGCAGCGCCGGCGAGGCGGGTGAGGACCAGCTGTGCGGGGTGGAGGGCGCCGGGCCCGTGGACGGGTCCCCCTACGAGGTGACCGTGGCCAGCGAGCCCGACCCGCCGACGCCTCGGGACACCACCTTCGAGGTCGCCGTCGATCGGGACGGCCAACCGGTGAGCGGGGCGACGGTGTGCCTGTCCCTCGACATGACGGAGATGTCGCACGAAGCCAGCGGCGGGCAGGCGGAGGAGACCGAGCCCGGCCGCTACGAGGTCGGTGTGGACTTCGGCATGCGAGGGACCTGGGAGGGCGCCGTGTTCGTCACCGAACCCGGGCAAACGCCGGTGGCCGCCCCGGTGACCTTTGACGTCCAGTAGCAGCCAGGGGGCGACGTGAGACCGGGCGCAGCGGCCGGCGCCCGGGCGGGGGCGGTGGCCCTGGCCGCCGGCGAGGTGGTGGCGGCGTTGGTTCCCGGCGCGCCCTCGCTGGTGGGCTCGGTGGGCCAAGAGGTGATCGACCGCGTCCCGCCGGCGGTGGAGGACGCCGCCATCTCCCTGTTCGGCACCAACGACAAGCTGGCGCTGGTGGTGGGCATCGTCGCCGTGTCCCTGATCATCGCCGCCGCCCTGGGCGTGGCCGCCCGCCGGCGCTTCGGCGTGGCCGTGCTCGGCTTCGTGGCCTTCGGGGCGGTGGGGCTGGCCGCCGCCGCCGGCCGTCCGCTGGGCGAACCGGTGCCCTCCCTGCTGGTGGCCGGAGCAGGCGTGGCCGCCGGCCTGGCGACGCTCCGGCGGCTGACGCCCGAGGCCGGCGCAGGTGCCCGCGCCGCCACTTCCGGCGACTCGGCCACCTCCGGCGATCCGGCCGGCCAGGCTGCGCCCACCGACCCTCCCACAGGCGGGCGCCGGCGCTTCCTGCACCTGACCGCCGTCGCCGCCGGTGCAGCGGTGGCCGCCGGCGCGGCGGGCGGCGCGCTGGCCCGCTGGGTGGGCAGGGGCACGGGTCCCGAGGAGGTGAGCCTGGCGCCGGCGGCCCGGCCGCTCCCGCCGGCGGCGCCGGGGGCGTCCCTCGAGGTCGACGGCCTGTCGCCCCTGTTCACGCCCAACCGTGACTTCTACCGCATCGACACGGCCCTGGCCGCGCCCCGGGTCGACCTCGAGACGTGGCGCCTGCGGGTCACGGGGATGGTGGACCAGCCCCTGGAGCTGAGCTTCGACGACCTGTCGGACATGCGCCAGGTCGAGGCCGACATCACCCTCTCGTGCGTGTCCAACGAGGTGGGCGGCGACCTGGTGGACAACGCCCGGTGGCGGGGTGTCCCCCTCGCCGAGCTGCTGGAGCGGGCCGGTGTGCGACCCGGGGCGGACCAGGTGGTGGGCCGTTCGGTGGACGGCTGGACGGGCGGCTTCCCCACCGCTGCCGCCCTCGACGGCCGGGACGCGCTGGTGGCGGTGGGGATGAACGGCGAGCCCCTGCCCGTCGTCCACGGCTTCCCGGCCCGGCTGGTGGTGCCGGGGCTCTACGGCTACGTGTCGGCCACCAAGTGGCTGTCGGAGATCGAGCTCACCACCCTGGAGGCCTTCGACGGCTACTGGGTGCCGCGGGGCTGGTCGAAGCTGGCGCCGGTCAAGACCCAGTCCCGCATCGACGTGCCCCCTGCCGGCGCCCGGTTGGCCCCGGGCCGCCACGCCGTGGCCGGCGTGGCCTGGGCGCCCATCCGTGGGGTGGCCAAGGTCGAGGTGTCGGTCGACGGCGGCGACTGGACCGAGGCCGTGCTGTCAGAACCGCTCGACGACGCCAGCTGGCGCCAGTGGCGCTGGGCGTGGGACGCCGGCCCCGGGCGCCACCGGCTGCAGGTGCGGGCGACCGACGGTGACGGCGAGGTGCAGACCGAACGCAGGGCGCCGCCCCGTCCCGACGGCGCCACCGGCCACCACACCATCGACGTGGTCGTCGCCGACCGGGCCTGAGCCCCCCATCCGTTCTGGCCCCGAAAACGTGGGGTTTGCGTCCCGCTCCGGCCGCCAGAACGATGCCCGCAGGATGCCGCAGGTGACCGAGAGCGGGTGACGGGGCAAGTCCCGGCCCATGGGATCGCAGGCGACCATGCGCACGTACCACGACCAGACCCGCCACGGGGCGGCCGACCACTCACTGCTCCGGGCCTTCCGGGCCATGGACCCCGCCACCCGGCCTCCGCCGTTCAAGCGCTACGTGGGGCGTTCCCCGGCTCCCCTGCCGGCCGACGTCGGCCACAGCGCCGTCCCGGCCGCCGCCGTGCTCTCGGGTACGGCGACCGCCGCCGAGCCGGAGCTGGACGACCGGCTGCTGGCCCGCCTGCTGCACCTGAGCGCCGGCGTCACCCGCGTCACCTCCTCGCCCTCGGGCACCACCTGGTTCCGGGCGTCGATGTCGGCGGGGAACCTGCACCCGGTGGAGGTCTACGTGGTCTGCGGGGAGATGGCCGGGGTGCCCGCCGGCGTGCACCACTTCGCCCCCCTCGACTTCGGGCTGACCCCGCTCAGGGAGGGGGACGTCCGCCCTTCGCTGGCGGCGGCGGTGGCCGACCCGGACCTGGCCCGGTCCCCCGCCGGCCTGGTGCTGACCGGCATCCCGTGGCGCACGGCGTGGAAGTACGGCGAGCGGGGCCTGCGCCACCTCTACTGGGACGCCGGCGCCATGCTGGCCAACCTCCTGGCCGTGGCCGACGCCGCCGGCCTCCCCGCCCGGGTGTTCACCGCCTTCGTCGACCACCAGGTGAGCCACCTGGTCGGGGTGGAACCACCCGAGGAGGTGCCGCTCGCCGTGGTGGCCCTCGGTGCTCCCCGGGGCGGCGCCGGCGCCGGCGCCGGCGCTCCCGGGGCCGAGCAGCTGCCGCCGCTGCGCCTGCCGGTCGAGCCGCCACCGGCCGAGCCGGTCGAGTTCCCGCTGCTGGTGGAGGCGCAGGCGGCCGGCGACCTGCACCAGGCCGGCGCCGTGGCGCAATGGCTGGAGGCGGCACGGGGGCCGGTCGGCGTCGACGCGCCGGCCCGGGTGGAGCCGCCGCAAGGAGCGCCTCACGACCCGGTGGAGACGGTGGTGCTGCGGCGGGGGTCGACCCGCATGATGCGCCAGGAGGCCGTGCCCGCGCCGGTGCTGACCTGGGGCATGGCGGCAGCCAGCCGGCACGTCCCGGGCGACTTCGCCGCTCCCGGCCGCAGCCTGGTCGAGCACGGTCTGTCCGTCCACGCCGTCGACGACGTCGAACCCGGCGCCTACCGGTGGCGGGGCCACGGGCTGGAGCTGCTCCGGCCGGGCCGGTTGCGCGAACAGGCCGCCCACCTCTGCCTCGACCAGCCCCTCGGGGGCGACTCCGCCTACACGGCGTTCCACCTCACCGAGCTCGACGCCCTGCTGTCGACGCTCGGTGACCGGGGTTACCGGGCGGCCCAGCTGGAGAGCGGCATCGCCGCCGGTCGCTTGGCCCTGGCTGCGTTCACCCTCGGCTTCGGTGCCACCGGGCTCACCTTCTACGACGACGAGGTGTCGAGGTTCTTCGCCACCACGGCGGCGTGCCTGCTGGTCACCTCGGTGGGCGTACCGGCCTACCGGGCCACGCCGGGCGGCGAGCCCCGAGAACCGGCGGTCCTGCGGTCCTTCGACCAGCTGATGGTCCGGTTGTCGTCGCGGCTGCGGAAGTAGAGCTCTCTATACATTGCGCCGGCGATAATCCGCCGGCGCCCGTTGGCACGGAGCCGGGTGAGCTTTCGTTGCTGCTCCGCCTGGCGGACTCCGCAGCCTGGCGCCGGCGATAATCCGCCGGCCGTCCGGCCGCCGGCGCAGCCGGCTTGGCCGGGCGGAAGGACGATGAGCGCCGCCGAAGGCGGCACGGCGCTTCCGGCGAGCGGAGCGAGCCTGTGCTGCTCCGCCTGGCGGACTCCGCAGCCTCGCCCCGGCGATAATCCGCCGGCGCCGTGCACGGAGCTGGACCAGTCCTCGTTGCTGCTCCGCCTGGCGGACTCGGCAGCGTGGCTACGCCTACGCCTACGCCTTCGCCTTCGCCTTGACCTTTGCCCTGCCCTTGGCCTTGCCCGCCTCCGCCTTCTTCTTGGCGGTCTCGGCCTTCTCCTTGGCCGTCTCGGTCTTGTTCTTGGCCTTGTCCTTGGCCTTGGCCGCGCCCCGCTTGGCGCCGGTGCGGGCCCGGTCGAGCACGCCGGAGGCCTTGTTGGTAGCGACGTTGGCCGGCGGGGTGTCCGGCGCCCTGGGGTGCGGGCGGGTGGGAGCGGTCTTCTTCAGCTCCTCCATGGCGTCGCCGATCTCGCCCAGGCGCTTGCGCCCCAGCGCCTTGCGGACCTGGGGGAACAGGTCCTCCTCCTCTTCCTCCACGTGGTGGCGGACGCTCTCGATCAGCACCGTGACCTTGGCGTCGAAACGCTCGTCACCCGGGTCCATGCCGTCGAGCTCGGAGAGGGTCCACTTGACGATGTGGTGCTCCTCGAGCCCCTCGAGCACCTCGTCCTTCACCGTGGGCACCGCCTGGCGAACCGCGGGGTAGAACTCCTGCTCCTCGATGGCGGCGTGGACCGACAGCTCCTCGATGATGGAGCCCACCACCGAGCTCTTGGTCTTGTCGTCGCCGGCCTTCTCGGCCTTCTCGAACTCCTTGAACAGGCGCTCGACGGTCTTGTGGTCGTTCTTCAGCAAGGTGATGGCATCCATGCCGCTGCCCTTCCCCGAACCGGCGAGGCTGACCCATGGAGTGCTTCGGGACTTGGTGGGGGCCGCCGGTCCGGCGCGGATGCCCATGAAGGCGACTAGACCATGGCCGATGACCACCGACTCCGTGCTCGACCGGGCCGCCCAGATGACGTGGCGGACGCTGGTCGTCGTCGCCGGCGTGATCGTCGCCGTGCTGGCCCTGGCCAAGCTGCGGGTCCTCGTCCTGCCCGTGATCGTCGCCCTGCTGCTGGCGACGGTGCTGGCACCACCGGTGCAGTGGGCGCACCGGCACGGGGTCCCCCGCACCCTCGCCACCTGGTTCTTCCTGTTGGGCTCACTGGGAGGCCTGGTGTGGCTGCTGGTCTCGTTGGCCCCGTCGGTCGTCGACGAGTTCGGCGACCTGGGCCCCACCCTGCAGGAGGGCATCACGAGGATCGAGGCGTGGCTGGTGGAGGGGCCGCTGCAGCTGTCCCAGGAGCAGATCGACCGCTACACCGATCAGATCACCGAGCAGGTCAGAGGCAGCGGGCAGAGCATCGTCTCCGGCGTGGTGGCCGGCGCCGTGCTCGCCGGCGAGGTCGTGGCCGGGCTCATCCTCACCTTTGTCTTGCTGTTCTTCTTCGTGAAGGACGGCGAGAAGATGTGCGCCTTCGGGCTGCGCCAGCTCCGGGGCGAGCAGCAGGAGCTGGCCAGGGCCCTGGGCCGGCGGGCGTGGGTCAGCGGCGGTGGCTACGTCAGGGGCACCGCGGTGGTGGCGTTCGTCGACGCCGTGGGGATCGGGCTGGGTCTGTGGGCCATCGGGGTCCCGCTCGTGCTGCCCTTGGCCCTGCTGACGTTCTTCGCCGCCTTCTTCCCCCTGGTGGGTGCCGTGGCCGCAGGTGCGGTGGCGGCGCTGGTGGCCCTGGTCAGCGGAGGGTTGAGCCAGGCCCTGCTCGTCGTCGGCCTGGTGGTGCTGGTCCAGCAGGTGGAGAGCAACGTGTTGGCCCCCGTGGTGCTGGCCCGGGCGGTGGCGCTGCACCCTGTGGTCATCCTCCTGGCGCTCACCGGCGGCGCCATCATCGGCGGGATCATCGGCGCCTTCCTCGCCGTACCCGTCAGCGCCGTGGTCGTGGCCGTGACCTCGGAGCTGAAGGCACGCGACATCGTGGGGCCCGGTGCGTCGTCGCCCGGGCAGCCGCAGGACGACTCGGGCCCGCCCGAGCCTGAGCCGGGCGGCAAGAGCGACCCGCCGGCGGCTGACCAGGGCACGCCATCCGGGGACGGAGCCGAGAAGCCGGCCGAGCTGGAGCCGGTGGTGGCGGGGGAGCTGAACGCGGCACCGGCGATCGCCGACCACGGAGATCCGGGTGCGGCCGACCGACGGGCGGGCGAGCGAGAGCCGGGCGACGCTCAGGGCTGAGCGCCGGCGGACGAGTCCAGGAGGCGCTCCACCTCCGGGGCCGAGGTCGCCCGGCCGGCGGAAACCACCCGGCCCGACGGGTCGACCACCACCAGGTACGGCGCCGACCGCACGTGGAAGGCCCCGAAGGTCGACCGTGAGGAGTCGTCGAGCTCGACCAGTGCCGCCCGGATGTCGCCGGCAGCCGCCGCCCGTTCCTCGACGGCCACCCGCAGGCCATCACAGCCGGCGCAGCTCGGGGTCAGGAAGGCGACCAGGGTGCGCCCGCCGTGGTCGTAGCGCACCCCGTCCACGGACGGCGCCGCCGCGCCGGGTGGGAGCCCCTGAGTGCCGGCGGGCAGGCCCGCCCCGCCTCCCCGCCGGCGCAGCGCGGCCAGGCCGGCGGCGCCGGCGGCGGCGGCAAGGGCCACCCCCGCCGCCGCTCCCGGGCCCGGCACCACCGGGCCGGATGCGAACGCTGCCCCGACGGCGGCCAGGGCAAGGAGGCCGTTGCGGGCCACGTCGACGCCGCTCACCGGTGCCGGCCGTGAGGTGCCGAAGCAGCCACAGCCGCCGGCTTCCCCCCCGCCGAGGGACCGCAGCAGCAAGGTCGTGAACCCGGCGAGCACGGCCAGGGCCACGATGGCGGCCTCGGCCGGCGCCACCACCAGGCCGGCGGCCAACCCGAGCTCGGTCACCGGCACGCCGACGGCGAGCCCCCGTGGTGCCACCAGGCCCAGACCACGGAAGGCCCGCTCGGTGGCGGCCCGGGAGGCCAGCTTGGCCACGCCCGCCCAGGCGAACACCGCGGCGAGCGCCAGCGCGGCGGCGTAGGCGACCTCGTCCACGCCGCCAGTCTCGCCGGTGGCTCAGCCGGCGCCGCCTGCCGGCGCCGGCGGGTCGGGCGGGTCGGGTGGTCGGGGGAGCTCGACGACGGTCTCGCCGCCGGCATCCTGCGACGCCCGGCGCCAGGCCTCCTCGGCGAGGATGGCCACCTCGGCCACGGGCAGGCCCAGCTCCCGGGCGACCGTGGCGACGTCGTCGTGCTCGGCCTTGGCCCGGTGGGCGCCCACCTTGATCCGCACCCGGTGTCCCTCGACCTCCACCTCCTCGATGGCCCGGGGCCCGGCCCAGCGCTCGAGCGTCACCGTGCGCACGCCGAGGGTTCCCGTCTCGTGGGCGACCAGCGACGCCAGCCTCTGGGCCCGGGCAGGGTCGCTCAGCACGCTCAGGGTGTGCGCCGGCCGCCCCTTCTTCATGACGATGGGCGTCACCCAGGCGTCGTGGGCGCCGGCCTCCAGCAGCACGGCGACGGCGTGGGCCAGCGTCTCGCCGGTGACGTCGTCGAGGTTGGTCTCCAACAGCACCACTCGCTCCCGGACGTCGGGCGCGGCCTGGGCCGAGTCCCCCACCACCACCTGGGTGAGGTTGGGGAACGTCTCGAGGTCGTGGCTGCCGGCGCCGAAGCCGCTGGCGGCCACGGTCATCGCCGGCATGGGCCCCCATCCCTCGGCCAGGGCGGCGAGCAGGCCGGCGCCGGTCGGCGTGGTCAGCTCCACGGCGACGTCGACCCCGTGGGTCGGGGCGCCGGCCAGGAGCTCCACCACCGCCGGTGACGGGTTGGGCAGCAGGCCGTGGGAGGTGCGGACCATGCCCATCCCGGTGGCCACCGGGCTGGCGTGCACGGCGTCGACGCCGAGCACCTCCAGGGCGGCGGCCACGCCGACGATGTCGACGATGGCGTCGATGCCACCGACCTCGTGGAAGTGGACCTGCGCCACCGGCCGCCGGTGCAACCGGCCCTCGACGGCGGCGATGGCGGCGAAGGTCGCCCCCGCCCGGGCCCGGACCCGCCCGGGGAGTTTGGCCCGGTCGAGCAGGGCCTCGATGGCGGCGTAGGTGCGAACCACGGTGGTCGGCTCGGCGCCCACGACGGCGCGGGTGGCGGCGATCCCTCCCCGCATGGCGGGTTCGGCGGTCAGCGACCAGCCCTGCAGCGGGAGGCGCTCGAGGAGGGAGCGGACCTCGTCGAGGTCGGCACCGGCATCGAGGAGGGCGCCGAGGGCCATGTCCCCGGCGATGCCGGCGAAGCAGTGGAACCAGGCGACGGTGACCGCGGGGGCCGGCGGCTCAGCCATGGGCGCTGCGCACGTCGAGGATCCTGGCCACCGCGCAGGCGGCGCCGAAGCCGTTGTCGATGCCGACCACGGTGACGCCGGCGGCGCAGCTGGCCAACATGCTCAACAGGGCGGTGACGCCCTGGAGGCCGGCGCCCAGGCCCACGCTGGTGGGCACAGCCACGACCGGAGCGGCGGCGATCCCCCCCACCACGCTGGCCAGCGCCCCTTCCATCCCGGCCACGACCACCACCACCTCGGCCGCAGCGAGGACGTCGACGTCGGCGAGCAGGCGGTGCAGCCCGGCCACGCCCACGTCGGAGAGCCGGCGGGGGGTCACGCCGTAGGCGGCGAGGGTGGCGGCGCACTCGTCGGCGACGGGCAGGTCGGCGGTGCCGGCGGTGACGAGGGCGACGTTCGCTTCCCGAGCCGGCCGGGGACGCCACACGACCGTGCTGCCGGTGACGGCGCCGCCGGGGGCGGCCGCCAGGGCGGCGTCGACCTGCTCCGGTCGGGCCCGGGTGAGCAGGACCGGGTCGCCGGCGACGGTCAGGAGCTCACTCACGATGGCGGCGCACTGGTCGGGGGTCTTGCCCGGGGCGTACACCGCCTCGGCCACGCCCTGGCGCAGGCCGCGGTGGTGGTCGACCCGCGCGAAGCCGAGATCGGCGAAGGGCAGCCGGCGCAGCTGGTGCACGGCCTCGTCCGGTGGCACGGCGCCGGCCCGCACGTCGTCGAGCAACTGCCGCAGGGCCGCCTCGTCCACGGTGCCATCCTGCCCGCCGGCGGGCCGCCGAGCGAGGTGGATGCTTCACCTACGCTGTGGCCGGTGTCCTCCCCCCAACGCCCTCGGATCGCTTTCCTCGGGCCGCACGGCACGTTCACCGAGGAGGCCCTGTTGAGCCAGGCCGACCTGGCCGCCGGCGAGCTGGTGCCCACGCGGTCGATCGCCGAGGTGCTGAGCGCGGCCGCCTCGGGCGAGGTCGACCACGGGTTCGTGGCCATCGAGAACTCCATCGAGGGCACGGTCAACGTCACCCTGGACACGCTCGCCTTCGATGCCCAGCTGCTGATCCAGCGGGAGGTGGTGCTCAACGTCCAGCTCAACCTGCTGGTGCCGCCGGGCATGGAGGTGGCCGACGTCAAGACGGTCGTGTCGTTCCCCCACGCCACCGCCCAGGTGCGCCGGTTCCTGGCGACCACCCTGCCCGAGGCCACCACGCAAGCTGCCAACTCCACCGCTGAGGCGGCCCGGCTGGTGGGCGAGGCGCAGGAGCCGGGCGTGGCCGCGGTGGGCACGGCGCTGGCCGCCGAGCTCTACGGGCTCGAGGTGGCGGCCGCCGACATCGAGGACCACCCCGAGAACCAGACGCGGTTCGTGGTGGTCGGTACCCACCGGATCCCCGAGCCCACGGGGCACGACAAGACCACGGTGGTGTGCTTCCAGCGCACCGATCAGCCCGGGAGCCTGCTGGCCATCCTCCAGGAGTTCGCCGCCCGCGCCATCAACCTGACCAAGCTGGAGTCCCGCCCCACCAAGCGCAACCTGGGCGAGTACTGCTTCATCATCGACTTCGAGGGCCACCTGGCCGACGAGCTGGTGGGCGACTGCCTGCGGAACCTCAAGGTCAAGCTGGCCGACGTGAAGTTCCTGGGGTCGTACCCGGCCGCCGGCCAGCACGGCGACGCCCTCCGGCGCGATGCCGACGCCGCCTGGCGCGACGCCGACGAGTGGCTGGGGCAGCTCCGGAGCGGTGTGACGCCGCGCTAGCAGGAGGGGCCCGGCCTCCGCGCCACCGGTAGGGTCGGGCCCGGAGGGATGGCAGAGCGGCCGATTGCGGAGGTCTTGAAAACCTCTGGGCGAGAGCCCCGCGGGTTCGAATCCCGCTCCCTCCGCCCTGTTGTGTCGCGAGACATCCCGGACGGGTGTCGCGTGACATCCCGGACAATCTATGCACGTTGCCCGGGCCGTTTCTGGGTTTGGTAGGTCTTGGTCGGGTCGATGGTGAACTCGGCGACGACCTCGCCGTCGTCGTTGAGGACGCGGACGTCCCGGTCGGCGACGAGAAGCATCACGCGGGTCCCGGCGTAGCGGCGTCCGACGCCGAGGTGCAGGAGCTTGGACCGGTATCGAAGGGTGACCTTGCCGCCGGTGTCGATGCGGTCCCGGCGGACGCGGTGCTCAGTCGGCACCATGAGACCGGGCCGGCGTGGGGTCGCCTTGGTGCGGGCGGCGAAGGCTTGCGCGGGGGTGCGTCGGCCGAGCGCCCGATGGGGGCGGATGGTGTTGTAGTAGATCTGGAACCGGTCGAGCTGGGCCTGCAAACCGGCGATGGTGGCTGCTCGACGCTGCTTGGCGAGCCACTTCTTGAGGGTCTGGTGGAAGCGCTCGACCTTGCCGCAGGTCTGGGGGTGGTAGGGCCGGGAGTGCTTGTAGTCGACGCCGAGGGCGATCAGCTCGAGTTCGATGGCGCAGGCTCCGCGGCGGCTCTCGGCGGTGAAGATGGCGCCGTTGTCGGTGAGCATCGAGGCCGGCACGCCCAGTTCCGAAGCGCCTAGATGGAACGTCTCGACCACGTCGGCGGCCTTGGCCGTGACGAAGGCCCGGGAGGCGACGAGGAGGCGGGAGTGGTCGTCGATGACGTTGAGGATCTCCACCTCGGTGCCGTCGGCGAGTACCCAGTGGGTGGTGTCGGCCTGCCAGCACTCGTTGGGCAGCTCGGCTTGGAAGCGCCGCCAGGAGCTCTTGGGTCGCTTCTGGGGCTGAGGGGTCACGAAGCCCCGGCGGCACAACACCCGCCAGATGGTGGCCACCGACGGGACCGCCCGGCGGCGGCGCCGGTGACCACCACCTCCACCACGGCGTCCCGTCAGCGACTCAAGATCCGGGCGCACGTGCCGATACGTAGACCAGACGTAGTTGCCGCGCGACAGACAGGGGAACATCCCCCGGCATCGAGCTGAGCCCTGGCGGGCGGCGCCACCGATTCTTTCCCCTGCCTCCCCGGAGGCCAGTCTCATGGAGCGCGCCCGATGACACTTGGATGGTTGGCCCTCTCGTCGTTCGTCGCCATGCTGGCCGCGTTCGGCGTCCGCTTCGTGCAGGTCGCCCGGCGGGCCCGGCCGGCGGAACGGCTGGCCCTGCTCGGCGTCATGACCCCCACCCTGGTGTGGTTGGGGATCTCCTCCTTCACCGCCACCACGGTGTTCGCCAACGACGCCCACTGGCCGGCGGGGTCTCGCGACCTGGTGGTGGTCGACCAGACCGGTGACCACTCGTGGCAGCACGCCAGCGAGGAGGCGGTCGAGGTCTGGAACGCCGCCGGCGCCGACCTGCGGCTGACCTGGGAGACCGGCACGGGCGACTGTGGCTTCGACGGCACCCGCATCGCCGTGTGCCTCGGTGACACCAGGGTCGAGGGCCCCTTCGACGGCATCAGCCACGACACGTTGAGCAACGGCCACATCCAGGGCGCCTTCATCGAGGTCTGCGGTGACTGCCGGCTGGACCAGGCCCGGCGCACCGAGGTGATGATCCACGAGCTCGGCCACGCCCTCGGGCTCGACCACAGCGACGACCCCAACTCGATCATGTGGTTCGAGGGTGGGAGCGAGTTCGACGAGGCCTACCGCAACCTGCGTGAGAGCCACGACCATCAGGAGCACGCCAGCTGGCAGTACCTGCTCTTCAGCTGGCTGGGCGGCAACGAGGAGTTCGAGAACCGCCACTGAGCCGGCGACCACGGTCGGCCCGCCGCCGGGCGGGGATCAGCCGTGGAGCTGCTGGCTCAGGTAGAGCGCCTCGCCGATCGACTCGATCACCGAGATCTGGGTCTCCAGGTAGCCGGCGTGCTCCTCCTCGGACACCAGCATGCCCGCCAGCATCTCACGGGTCCCGCTGTCACCCGAGTCGCGAGCCAGGACGATGCCCCGGTTGAAGCGCTCGATGGCGGTGTACTCCATCTCCAGGTCGAGCCGGAACTGCTCGGGAACCGTCTCTCCGACCCGCACCGCCCCCAGGCGCTGGAGGTTGGGCACCCCTTCGAAGAAGAGGATGCGCTCGATGACCGTCTCGGCGTGCTTCATCTCGTCGATGGACTCCGCCCGGGTGTGGTCGGCCAGGCGCCGGTACCCCCAGTTCTCCTGCATCTTGGCGTGGATGAAGTACTGGTTGATGGCCGTCAGCTCGGCCGTGAGCACCTCGTTGAGCAACTCGATGACATCGCTTCGTCCCTGCATCCGGCCGATCCTAGACAGTCGCTGCGGAGGCCCTCACCGCCGGCCGGGCGTCGCCGTCGACGCCGAAGCTCTCCAGCCCGAGGTCGGACAACAGCATCGCCAACGCCGGCCGGCAGCCTCCGCAGGCCATGCCGGCGCCGCACTGGCGGGCAATGGCCTCCACATCGCCGGCGCCCTCTTCGATGGCTTGGCGGACCTTGCAGTCGGACACAGCCCGGCAGTGGCAGACGACCACCTCAGCCCTCCCCGGCTGCGGCGGCCGGTACCCGCACCACCGTGGGGGCACCGGCGTCGGCCAATGCCAGGGCGGCGGACAGTGGCAGGCGGGCTCGGCGCGGGCACCGGGTCATGCCGAACAGCTCGCAGTGTGGTTGGCGGCCTCCGGCGTCGATCCTGACCCAGGAGACCCGGCGGAACCCGGCGCTGAGGCGGCGGGCCAGCGCAGCATCGGGGGCCCCCGCCAGGACGACGTCCCTGGTGGCGCCGCCGGGGAGGCGCACCGTCGCCACCGTCGACGAGCCGGCCACGGTGAGGCCGGCCAGCCGGGCGGCCACCCGAGCTGCGGAGACCGGCTCCCCCACCCGCCGTGTGTGCTGAGTTCTCACGTGGTGCCGCTCCCCTGAACGGGCCTCGTTGAGTCAGGCCTTCGTGTCCCGTAAAGGTTACCTACCAGCCTTGACCTGTCAAGGCATCGGCCTCAGAGGTAGTTCAGGGGATCGACGGGCGTGCCGTTGACCCGGACCTCGAAGTGCAGGTGGGGCCCGGTCGACTGGCCTGTGGAGCCGACCGCACCGACGGCCTGGCCCCGCCGCACCTGGGCGCCGGCGCCCACGTAGACCCGGCTCTGGTGGGCGTAGAGGGTCGCCAGCGAGCCACCGTGGTCGATGATCACGGTGTTGCCGTAGCCGCCGCGCCACCCGGCGGACACCACCACCCCGTCACCGGCGGCCAGGATGGGCGTGCCCGTGGAACCTCGGAGGTCGATCCCGGCGTGCAGCCGGGAGGTGCCGAAGATGGGATGGATGCGGTACCCGAAGCCCGAGGTGACCACGGGGTTGGCCAGCGGCCAACCGAGGGTGGACGGGCGGGCCGGCGTGACCGGCCGCGGCGTGGGCGGAGGAGTCGTCGTGGTGGTTGCGGCGGGAGGGGCAGGACCCCCCGGCTGGACGTTGGGAGCAGGGGTTGGCCCCGGAGCGCCGGGCGGCGACGGGGGCTCGTCTGCACGGTCGCGGGTGGCGGGTGGCGGGCCTCGCTCCGCCTCCCCCGTCGCTGCCGGGGCCGAGGGGGAGGTGGTCGTCGAGGTGGCCGCCGCCTGCCGAGCTCGGAGCAGCTCGGTGATGGCGTCGGACTCCGCCCTCAGCTCGGAGAGCCGCTCCTCGTAGTCGGCCCTCGCGTCCTGGGCGCCGGCCAGCACCTCCTGCTCGCGGGCCTCCTCCCGCACCGCTTCGGCCCGCGCCTGAGACTGCTGGGCACGGGCCGCCGCAAGGACCCGGTGCTGCTCGGCGATGGCGTCGCGCCGCTCTGCGGCTTCTATCCGGGTGCGTTCGGCCCGCGCCTCCAGCTCCCGGTTCGACTGGTCGAGCTCCTGGTAGCGCTCGACCACCTCGGCCTGGGACGCGGCCACGGCCGCCATGAGGCCGGCGACGTCGTGGAGCTGGCGGAGGTCGCGGACCTGCAAGAGGACGTCGAGCGTGCCCGTGTCCAAGCCGTAGCGCATGAAGCCGGACACGGCCTGGCTCTCCAGCGTGCGCCGGGCGTCGTCGAGCTGTGCCCGGGCCCGGTCGAGGTCGGCCTGGGCCCGGCGGTGTCCGCGCACGGCGGTGGCGAAGGCCTCCTCGGCGGTGGCCAGCTCGGCGGCGGCGGCGTCGGCGCGGCGCTCGAGACCGGCCACGGTGGCGTCGAGCTCGCCCCTGATCCTTCTCGTGACCTCCAGCTCGGCGAGCACGTCGGCCTCCTCGGCGGCCGCCTCGTCGAGCTCCTCACGGAGGCGCTCGAGCTCCTCGGCGACCTGCTCCTTGCGTTCGTCGGCCGAGGGGACGTCCTGTGCCGCCACGGGAGACACGCCGGCCAGTACCAGGACAAGGGCGAGGACCAGCCCACCGACGGCGCGATTCACCCGGCGCACTCTACGAACACCAGCGGCCAACCGTCACGCGGCCGAGACCGGTGCGGCGGCCTCCGACTAGACGTCGAGGAACTTGGTGACGGCCACGCCGGCGCCGATGGCGCCGATGCCGGCGCCCAACAGGATGGTGAGCACGCCGGTGGTGGCGACCTGGGAGCTCACCACCACGAAGCCGTCGAACAGCGGTACTCCCCGGATGGCGTCCTGGGCGGCGTTGCGCACCAGGTAGACGATGCCGAAGGCCACCGATGCGCCGGCCAGCCCCTGCAGCAGGCCCTCGAGCATGAACGGCACCCGGATGAACCAGTTGGTGGCGCCCACCAGCTTCATGACCTCGATCTCCCGCCGGCGGGCGAAGATGGCGGTACGGATGGTGTTGAAGATCAGCAGGGCGGCGGCGAAGAGGAGCACGGCCGCCACCGTGAAGATCACGCTCTGGGTGATGCCCGAGACTCGCAGCAGGGTCCGCACCGTCTCTTCGGCGAACACCACCGTCTTGACCCCCGGCTCGGCCTCGAAGCGGTCGCCCAGGGCCTTGATCACGTCGGCGTCGGCGATGCTGGGCTCCACCCGGAACGATGGTGGGAGCACCTCGGCGGTCACGGTCTCGAGGTACTCGGGCTGGTCGGCGAACAGCACCTTGAACAGCTCGAACTGCTGTTCCTGGGAGACGAACTCGGCTCGGGCGACGTCCGGGTTGACTTCGAGCTCCCGCTGGATCCGATCACGCTGCTCAGGAGTGACGGCCTCGTTGAGGAAGATCTCGAACTCGATGCCGCCCTGCCACCGCTGGGTGACGTTGTCGACGCCGTACCCGAGGAGGAACGACGCCCCGACCAGTGACAGCGACACGGCGACGGTCATCATCGACGCGCCGGTGAGGACGAGGTTGCGCCGCAGGTTCTGCACGGTCTCCCGCAGGGCGTACGCCAGCTTTCCGCCCATCAGGCGTAGACGCCCCTCGACTGGTCGCGCACGACGGTCCCCCGGTCGAGCTCGACCACCCGCCGGCGCATGGTGTCGACGATGCTCTGGTCGTGGGTCGCCATGACCACGGTCGTGCCGGTGCGGTTGATGCGATCGAGCAGGCGCATGATGCCCACCGACGTGGTGGGGTCGAGGTTGCCGGTGGGCTCGTCGGCCAGCAGGATCAGCGGGCGGTTGACGAAGGCCCGGGCGATGGAGACCCGCTGCTGCTCACCGCCGGAGAGCTCATGGGGCAGGTTCTTGAACTTCTTGCCCAGGCCCACCAGCTCGAGGATGGCGGGGACCTGGGAGTTGATCACGTGCCGGGGGCGGCCGATGACCTCGAGGGCGAAGGCCACATTCTCGTAGACGGTGCGACTCGGCAGGAGCTTGAAGTCCTGGAAGATGCACCCGATGTTGCGGCGCAGGAAGGGCACCTTCCACGGGCTCAGCTTGGCGATGTCCTTGCCCGCCACCCAGATCTTCCCCTCGTCCGGGTCCTCCTCCTTGAGCAGGAGGCGGATGAACGTCGACTTTCCCGAACCCGAGGGGCCCACCATGAAGACGAACTCGCCCTTGTTGATGTCGACGTTGACGTCACGCAGAGCGACGACGTCGCTCTTGTACCGTTTGGTGACATTTTCGAGCTTGATCACCGGAGGACCTCGCTGGAGCGCGGGTGAGTGAAAAGGGTACCAGGCGGGCGGGACCGGGCTAGCTTCCGGCGCCACCGCCGGCCCGCTCCCACCGCAGGAAGGCCTCCATCAAGGCGTCGAGGTCGCCATCCAGGACCGCCTCCACGCTGCCGGTCTCGTGGCCGGTGCGCAGGTCCTTCACCAGCTGGTAGGGCGCCAGGACGTACGAACGGATCTGGTTGCCCATCGCCGCCTGTGACGACGAGCCGGAGATCGCCTCCAGCTCCCGCACACGCTCCTCGCGCTGCCGATCGGCCAGCTTGGCACTGAGGATCTGCAGGGCCCGGGCCTTGTTCTGGTGCTGGCTGCGCTGGTTCTGGCACGAGGTGGTGATGCCCGTGGGCAGGTGGGTGATGCGCACGGCGGAGTCGGTCACGTTCACGTGCTGGCCCCCCGCCCCCGAGGAGCGGTACGTGTCGATGCGCAGGTCCTTCTCGTCGATCTGCACCTCCCCCGAGGAGTCCTCGATGAACGGCGTGACGTCGATCGAGGCGAAGCTCGTCTGGCGCCGGGCGGCGGCGTCGAACGGCGAGATCCGCACCAGCCGGTGGACGCCCTGCTCCCCCCGCAGCCACCCGTAGGCGAAGCGCCCCTTGAGCAGCAAGGTGGCCGACAGCAGCCCGGCTTCCTTGCCCTCGGACGCCTCGTCGATCTCGGTGGTGAGCCCGCGACGCTCGGCCCAGCGCAGGTACATCCGCAGCAGCATCTCGGCCCAGTCCTGGGCGTCGGTACCGCCCTCGCCGGCGTGGATCTCGCAGATGGCGTCTCGCTCGTCGTGCTCACCACCGAACAGCGAGCGAAGCTCCAGCTCGTCGAGCCGGCGTCCGAGGTCGCCGAGGGCGGCGGCCACCTCGGCCTCCACCGATTCGTCACTCTCCTCCCGAGCCAGCTGGTCGAGGGTCACGGCGTCGTCGAGGTCAGCAGCCAGGCGGTCGAAGGTCTCGACGTCGCGGCGGATGTGCTCCATGTCGGTCGTGACCTTTTGGGCGTGCTCGCGATCGTCCCAGAGGTCGGGACGGCTGGCCTCGACCTCCAGCTCCCGCAGCCGCTGGCGACCGGCACCGATGTCGAGGTACACCTCGGCCTCGGAGACGCGCTTGGCCAGCACGGTGAGCTCCTCGGAGAAGTCGCGCACGAACGATCAGCGGCCGTGGCAGTGCTTGAACTTGCGCTCGCTGCCGCAGAAGCAGGGCTCGTTGCGGCCCACCTTCTGCTCAGCCGACTTCACCAGCGGCTTGTTCTGCTCCGGCTGGCGGGCCTCCGGTGGCGGCGCCTCCCCGGCCGCCACGGCCTCGGCGGTGGCGGCGGCGCGCAGGCCCTTGCTGCCCTGGGTCGGGTCCTCGGGCGCCGAGTACTCGACGTTGCGCACCTCGTCGGCCGGGGTGGTCTCCTGGCGGACCACCTGGAGGTGCATGACGTACTTGACGAAGTCCTCGGCGATGGAGTCGACCATGGCCGAGAACATGGCGAAGCCCTCCCGCTGCCACTCGATCAGCGGGTCCTTCTGCCCCATGGCCCGCAGGTGGATCCCCTCTTGGAGGTAGTCCATCTCGTAGAGGTGCTCGCGCCAGCGGGTGTCGATGACCCGCAGCATCACCTGGCGCTCGATATCCCGCATGTTGTCGCCGAACTCGGCCTCTCGGGCCTCGTAGTAGTCGATGGCCTCGGCGACCACCGCCTCGACGATCTCCTCGGCCACCTCGCTGCGAGCCAGGTCAGCGGGGGTGAAACGGGTGGGGTAGTACTCGTGGAGCTGGGCCACCAGGCCCTCGAGGTCCCATTCCTCTGGCTCGGGGGACAGGCAGGCGGTGCGGACGGTGCCTTCGAGGGCGGTGCGCAGACTCTCGAGCGCCTCGTCGCGCAGGTCGTGCCCTTCCAGGATCTGGTTGCGGCGCCGGTAGATGACCTTGCGCTGCTCGTTCATGACCTCGTCGTACTTCAGCACGTTCTTGCGGATCTCGGCGTTGCGGGCCTCGACGGTGTTCTGCGCCCGTTCGATGGCCTTGGTGACCATCTTGGCCTCGATGGGCACGTCGTCGGGAAGCGCCCGGCCCATCACCCAGTTCATGGCGCCGGTGGCGAACAGGCGCATGAGGTCATCCTCGAGCGAGAGGTAGAAGCGGCTCTCGCCGGGATCGCCCTGGCGCCCGGAGCGACCCCGCAGCTGGTTGTCGATGCGCCGGCTCTCGTGGCGCTCGGTGCCCAGCACGTAGAGGCCACCCAGCTGGCAGACCTTGTCGCCCTCGGCCCCACACTCGGTCTTGAACCCCTCGAGCAGGCGTTCGTAGCGGGCCCGGCCCTCGTCGGACTCGGGATCGAGGCCCTCGGCCCGCACCTGGCGCCCGGCCAGGCCCTCGGGGTTGCCGCCGAGGATGATGTCGACACCCCGGCCCGCCATATTGGTGGCCACCGTGACGGAGTGGAGCCGGCCCGCCTGGGAGACGATCTCCGCCTCGCGGGCGTGCTGCTTGGCATTGAGGATCTCGTGGGGGATCCCCCGTCGGGTCAGCAGCGTGTCGAGCAACTCCGACTTCTCGACCGACACGGTGCCGACCAGGACCGGCTGGCCCCGCTCATAGCGTTCGGCGAGGTCGGCGACGACCGCGTCGAACTTGGCCTGTTCGGTCTTGTAGATGAGGTCGGCCAGGTCCTGGCGGATGACCGGCTCGTTGGTGGGGATGGGCACCACGGCCAAGCCGTAGGTGCTGGCGAACTCCGCCGCCTCGGTGACCGCCGTCCCGGTCATGCCGGCCAGCTTGTCGTAGAGCCGGAAGTAGTTCTGGAGGGTGATGGTCGCCAGGGTCTGGTTCTCCTCCTTGATCTTCACCCCCTCCTTGGCCTCCACCGCCTGGTGGAGCCCCTCCGACCAGCGGCGGCCGTCGAGGATGCGCCCGGTGAACTCGTCGACGATCTTCACCTCGCCGTCGGCGACGATGTAGTCCTTGTCCCGCTTGTAGAGCTCCTTGGCCTTCAGTGCCACCTGGAGCTGGTGCACGAGGTTCTGGGACAGCTCGTCATAGAGGTTCTCCACCCCCAGGGCCTTCTCGACCCTCTCGATCCCCTCGTCGAAGGGGGCCACGTGGCGCTTCTCCTCGTCGACGTCGTAGTCGACGTCACGCTGGAGGCCGCGGGCGATGCTGGCGAACTTGTAGTAGAGGTTGGCTGCGTCGGAGACCCGGCCGCTGATGATCAGGGGCGTGCGAGCCTCGTCGATGAGGATGGAGTCGATCTCGTCGACGATGGCGTAGGAGTGCCCCCGCTGGACCTTGGCCGCGGTGCTCATGGCCATGTTGTCGCGGAGGTAGTCGAAGCCGAACTCGTTGTTGATCCCGTAGGTGACGTCGCAGGCGTAGTGGCGGCGCTTCTCCTCGCTGCCCCGGATCTGGGGGATGACCAGGCCCACCGACATGCCCAGCCGCTGGTAGATGCGCCCCATCCACTCGGCGTGGAAGCGGGCCAGGTAGTCGTTCACGGTGATGACGTGCACGCCCTTGCCGGCCAGGGCGTTGAGGTACACCGGGAGGGTCGAGACGAGCGTCTTGCCCTCGCCGGTCTTCATCTCCGCCACCCAGCCGAAGTGGAGCGCGGCACCGCCCATGAGCTGGACGTCGAAGTGCCGCTGGCCGATGGTGCGCTTGGCCGCTTCTCGGACGACGGCGAACGCCTCGATCAACAGGTCGTCGAGGTCCTCGCCGTTGGCCAGCCGCTGGCGGAACTCGCCGGTCTTTCCGGTCAGCGCCTCGTCACTGAGGGCGGCGACCTCCGCCTCGAGAGCGTTGATCTCCGGCACCAGACCGGCGATGGCCTTGAACTTCCGTCCTTCACCAGCACGAAGGATGCGGTCCAGGACGCCCATCCGAGCAAGTGTAGGGGTCTGGCCCCGGAGGTTCGGGTGGCGGGCTATCCCGCTTCGTCGATCAGCCCCACGTCGCCGGCAGCGCGCCAGTACACCACCGCGCAGCGCCCCGTCTCGGCGTTGGAGAAGAAGTAGAAGGAGTGGCCGAGGAGCTCCATCTGCAACACGGCCTCCTCGGGCGTCATGGGCTTCATCGTGAACCGCTTGGACTTGACGATGCGGAGGCCGCCTTCCTCCTCGGAGGGCGCAGGCTCGTGCTCCGGTGGGAGGAGCGGAAGATCGCTGCCGGCAAGGGGCCCGGCCAGCGCAGCAGCCGGAGGCTCTGCCCGGCGGCGGGGATGGCTCCGACTGACGAGCTTGGTCTTCAGCTTGTGCAGCTGGTGCTCGAGCTTGCTGACGGCGGCATCGACGGCGGCGAAGGGGTCGGAAGCCGCCACCTTGGCCCGCACGTGGTGCCCGTGGCCGCTCATGGTGACCTCGCACACGTCCTTGTCGGTGATGCGCGGGTTGCGCTCCTCGAAGAAGTGGACCTCGGCCCGTTCCATGCCATCGAGGTACCGGTCGAGGCGGCCGATCTTCTCCTCGGCGGCACCCCGCAGGGCCTCGGTGAGATCGACGTTGCGGCTGCTCACGGTGACGTCCACGGACAGTGCTCCTCCCTGGGCGGGCGGTGGATGGTGCTGCGCACGGCTGACCTGGTCTTTGACCCCACACTCGCCTGCCGAGGAGGTGGCACGCCCCGGCGCCGGCAACCACCGTGGTGGCCCGACAGCGCCGGTGACGGCGTGCTTGGCTCCTTCTCGCACCCGGGCCGACGACCGGCCCGTCGTACGGCAGGGCTTACCTCTAAGCCGCACCATGCTCGGCGACCACAGGTCGCCTTACGTGGGTCGTTTCGCCTGCGACTGGCATCGACTTGCAACCACAGACCCGTACGCAACACCTGCATCCTAGGAGGCACGGACGCCGGGCGTCGGCGCCGGCGATCGGCGGGGCGTGCTGGCCGCCACGAGGAGGGTGACCGAGGAGGCGCCGGCCCGGCGCAGCGCGTCGGCGGCGACGGTGGCGGTGGACCCGGTGGTCACGACGTCGTCGACCAGCAGGACCCGCGGCGGCACCGGCCGCCAGGCCCGCAGCACGGGGCCGCAGCGGCGCTCGAGCAGGCCCCCCCCCGGTCTGGGGTGGGCCCTGGTCGCGCCCGAGCAGGCGGGCGCAGGGCCGGCGCAGGCGGCGGGCAACGGCCCGGGCGATCAACTCGCTCTGGTCGAAGCCCCGCTGGCGCCGCCTGGCCGGCGTGGTCGGTACCCACGTGACGACGTCGAGCGCCGCCGGGTCGGGAACGAGCGATGCCATGGCGGCGGCCAGCCCGGGGAGCACGGCCCGGCGGTTGCGGTACTTCAGGCGGGCGACGAGCTCCCGGCCGGCGCCGGCGTAGGCCAGCAACGCCAGGCAGACGTCGACGCCTGCGGGTGGTTCGAGCGCCGGCGCCGGCAGCAGCTCGCCGGCGCAGGGCGGGCACAGGACCCGCCCCTCGGCACCGCACAGCGAGCAGCGTGGGCCCAGCAGCACCTGGCCCACCCTAGGCAGCACCTGCGACACCCTGAGCCGCCTCGCCCCACCTCGCACCGCCTCGCACCACCTCGCTTCTGGCGGCGGAAGCGGGGTGGCTCCCGCACCGGTCTCACCGCCAGAAGGGATCTCGAGGCGGCGGTTTCGGAGATCGAGCGGTTGGGCGTAACCTCGCCGGCCATGAGCTCGCCCGAACCATCCGTCGCCGACCACAGCGAAGAGCCGGCGCCGGCAACGGTCCGCCAGGCGGTGGTGGCAGTGGTCGTCCTGACCGTGATCGCCACCGCCCTCATCCTGAACCTGGCCTTCAGCACGGCGAACACGCCCAGCAGCGTGGACGGGCGCACAGCCACGACCTCGCAGCACGTCAACTAGCACAGGCTCGCTTCGCTCGCCGGGAAGGCACAGGCTCGCTTCGCTCGCCGAAAGACGGGGTGCCGCCTCCGGCGGCGCTCACCTCCGTTCCGCCCGGCCAAGCCGGCTGCGCCGGCGGCCGGACGGGGCGCCGGCGGATTATCGCCTAGCAACGCTGCGGAGCCGCCAGGCGGAGCAGCAGACGCCGCTGGTCCAGCTCCGTGCCAACGGGCGCCGGCGGATTATCGCCGCTGGCGACGCTGCGGAGTCCGCCAGGCGGAGCAGCAGCAGACGCTGGTCCAGCTCCGTGCAACGGGCGCCGGCGGATTATCGCCGGCGAAAAGTACAACGCCGTTACCCTCGCCGGATGGCTCCCCGTGCCGATCTGCGCCACCGCCTGATCCGGCTCTTCATCGGCTTGGCCGTCATGGGCGTGGGGATCGCCTGCATGGTCCGCAGCGAGCTCGGCCTGGCCCCCTGGGACGTGCTGCACCAGGGTCTCTCCGAGCGGACGGGCGTGCCACTGGGCACGGTGACCATCCTCGTGGGCGTGGCCGTGCTGGCCCTGTGGGTCCCGCTGCGTCAACGGCCCGGTGTGGGCACCGTCGCCAACGCCGTCGTCATCGGCGTGGTGATCGACCTGACGCTCGCCATCATCCCCGAGGTGGACTGGACGGCCGTGCGCTGGGCGCTCATGCCCGCCGGCGTGGTGGCGCTCAGCCTCGGGTCCGGGCTGTACATCGGCGCCGGCTTGGGGCCGGGGCCCCGCGACGGTCTCATGACCGGGCTCGCCGCCCGGGGCCCGTCGGTGCGCCTGGTCCGCACCGCCATCGAGGCCGGCGCGCTCGGCGCCGGATGGCTGCTGGGCGGCAGCGTGGGCCTGGGAACGCTGGCCATCGCCGTCTCCATCGGACCGCTCGTGCAGTTCTTCCTGGAGCGGCTGCGCCTGCCCGCTCCCGCGGCCGTGCCCACGGCACCGGTGTGAGCCCGTCCGTCGGCGCCCAGAGCCCGGCGCCCAGGCCTCAGTAGCGGTACTGGTCGGGCTTGTAGGGCCCCTTCTTGGGGATGCCCAGGTACGCCGCCTGCACGTCGTTCAGCTCGGTGAGCTTGACCCCGAGGTGGCCCAGGTGGAGGCGGGCGACCTCCTCGTCGAGCGACTTCGGCAGCACGTAGACGGCGTTGCCGTAGCTGTCGGTGTTGGCGAACAGCTCCATCTGAGCCATCACCTGGTTGGTGAAGCTCGCCGACATCACGAAGCTGGGATGCCCGGTGGCGCAACCGAGGTTCAACAGCCGCCCCTCGGCCAGCACGATCACCGAGTGGCCGTCGGGGAAGACCCACTCGTCGACCTGGGGCTTGATCGTCACCCGCCGCACCCCTGGCACCGCCTCCAGGCCGGCCATGTCGATCTCGTTGTCGAAGTGGCCGATGTTGCCCACGATGGCCTGATGCTTCATGCGGGCCATGTCGGCGGCGGTGATGATGTCGCGGTTGCCGGTGGCGGTCACGAAGATGTCGGCCTTGTCCACCACGTCGTCGAGGGTCGTGACCTCGAAGCCGGCCATGGCCGCCTGCAGGGCGCATATGGGGTCGATCTCGGTGATGATGACCCGGGCGCCCTGGCCCTGGAGCGACTGGGCGCAGCCCTTGCCCACGTCGCCGTAGCCGCAGACGACGGCGACCTTGCCGCCGATCATCACGTCGGTGGCCCGGGCGATGCCGTCGATGAGCGAGTGGCGACAGCCGTAGAGGTTGTCGAACTTCGACTTGGTGACCGAGTCGTTGACGTTGATGGCCGGGAACAGCAGGGTCCCGGCCTCCTGCATCTGGTAGAGGCGGTGCACGCCGGTGGTCGTCTCCTCGGAGACGCCACGGATGCCGCCGGCCATGCCGGTCCAGCGGCTGCTGTCGGCGTCGAGTGACCGCTGGAGCAGCTGCAGCACCACGGCCATCTCGGTGGAGGGGGCCTGGGCGGGGTCGGGGACGGCGCCCTCCTTCTCGTACTCGACGCCCTTGTGGATCAGCAGGGTGGCGTCACCGCCGTCGTCGAGCAGCAGGTTGGGCCCACCGCCGTCTGGCCAGGCCAGGGCCTGCTCGGTGCACCACCAGTACTCCTGGAGGGTCTCCCCCTTCCAGGCGAACACCGGCACCCCTCGGAGGTCGTCGGCGCTCCCCTCCGGGCCGGCGACCACCGCGGCGGCGGCGTGGTCCTGGGTGGAGAAGATGTTGCACGACGCCCACCGCACCTGGGCGCCCAGTGCGACCAGGGTCTCGATGAGCACCGCCGTCTGCACCGTCATGTGCAGCGACCCGGTGATGCGGGCTCCGGCCAGGGGCTGCTCGGGCCCGTAGCGCCGTCGCAGCGACATCAGTCCCGGCATCTCGTGCTCGGCCAGGGAGATCTCCTTGCGTCCGAACACGGTCAGGCCGAGGTCGGCCACCTTGTAGTCAGGAGAGGTCATGGGCACCAGTGTGCCC
>JAHWKL010000099.1 GCA_019347915.1 Actinomycetota bacterium | reverse complement strand
TGCTACCGCATCGAGGCGAGGCACTCGCGTAGGTCCGCGGTGGGCGCGGTCATCATCGACAACGGCGGCTGAGGAGGTCGGACGCGTAAGCGCCTGACGCGACGGCACGCGGCGACCAGGCGGTCCGGATCGGTCACTCCGGCACGAACAGACGGGCGCTCATGTGCTCGTCGTCCTGTGGGTTGAAGTCCCACAAGGCCTTCAGTTCGGCGCGGAGATCCTCCGGGAGGCGGTCGACGCCGTGGTGGTCGACCTCGACGAGATTGCCGGCAGGGTCGCGAACGTAGAGCTGGACGACGTCGCCGGGGAGCTCCACGAGGCGGTTGCGGAACGCCTCGTCGTCGAAGGCCTTCCAGCGCTCGGCGGCGCGGTAGACGGGCTCGACGTCGTCGACGTGGGGCCCGAGCCGCTGCACCAGGGCCCGCACCGGAGCCACCACCACCTGGGCCACGCCCGTCCGCAGCCGCCACACCGTGCGCAGGCGCCGGCCCATCGCCTCCACGCTCGGGCTCACCCGCTCGAACGGCAGGGTCTCCCACGCCGGGAACAGGTCGACGGCATCGGCGCCGAGGAACAGCTCGAGGTCGGAGACGAGCCGCTCCGCCTCCGCCGTGGTCGGCACGGCCACCACCAGCGGCCGCCGGCCGGAGCGCTCGACCAGGGCCGCCAGCGTCACCGCCCGGGCCGCCTCGGGCACGGCCAGGGAGGCCGCGCCACGGCCCACCACCTCGGCGAGGGCGGGCTCGGCGCGCAGCAGCGGCGGTAGGCACGACAGGATCACGGGACGAGCAAGGCTACAAGCGGCCGGCGCCGACCCTTCCGCCTTTCGCCCGTTCTTTGTCGGGTGGCCCTCGCTCAGCGAGGTTCAGCCGACAAAGAACGAGGGCGGGACGCCGCATGTCACACCACCGCTGTGGGATGGACGCATGACCGCCACCGACATCACCCTCGCCACCGCTGCCGCTGACCGCCACGGCATCGTGACTCGAGGCCAGATCCGCCGGCTCGGGGTGTCCGACGGAGAGGTCGAGCGCCGGGTGGACGCCGGCCTGCTGGTGCCGTTGCACCAGGGGGTGTACCGGCACGCCGCCGTCCCGGAGACCGTCGAGGCCGGCTTGCTGGCCACCGTTCTCGGCTCCGGAGACCGAGCGGTGGCTTCCCACCGCAGCGCGGCGTGGCTCCACGGGCTGCGCGACGTCCCCCGCTGGCGGCCGGAGGTCACCGTATCCGAGCGGCGACTGCCGCTACTGCGGGGTGTCACCTGCCATCGCACCGACCTGCTCGAGGCAGCCGACGTCACCTCGGTGCGGCGCATCCCGTGCACCTCGGTGCCGCGGACGCTGCTCGACCTGGGCGCGGTGGTCCCGTTCGAGGTGGTCGAGCTCGCCTCGCAGGACGCACTGATCCGAAACCTGACCACGTCCGTCGAGCTGGTGTGCGTCCTCGAGCGAGTGGGCGGTAGAGGTCGGCGAGGAACCGCCGCGCTGCGGGCGGTCGTTCGGGCCAGCCTTCCGCCGGATCGAATCGAGAGCCGCCTGGAGGCCGACCTGCTGCGGCTGGTCGAGTCGTCCTTCGTACCCCCGCCCGTGCTGCAGCACGAGATCTCCCTCGCCGGCGGTGGGCAGGCCCGCCTGGACCTGGCTTGGCCCGACCTCCGGGTGGCGGTGGAGGCCGACGGGCGGCGGTGGCACTCCACCCGCCGCGACTTCGAGCGCGACCTGACCCGTAGCCGGGCCATCACCGCAGCCGGCTGGCGCCACTACCGCTACGGGTGGGCGGACGTCCACCAGCGCCCGGGCGCCGTGCGGGCTGAGCTGGAGGCCGTCTTCGCCGCCTCGCACGCCGCCTGACCAGACGCCGCACCCCCGTTCTTTGTCGGATGGCCCACCCTCACAGGGGGTGAGTCGACAAAGAACAGCAGGGTCAGTTGACGCGGTTCATGGCCGCCTCGGGGCCGCCGGCGAGGATGGCCTCCACGGCGTCGGCCGCCTCTTGGACGGCCACGTCGAGCTCGGCCCGCTCGGCCTTGCCCGGCCGGCGCAGCACGTAGTCGGCGCCCGACTGGCGCCCCGGCGGCTTTCCGATCCCGATGCGCACCCGCACGAAGTCGTCGGTGTGGATGTGGGCCTTGATGGACTTGAGGCCGTTGTGCCCGGCCAGCCCGCCGCCCACCTTGACCTTGATCCGCCCGGGAGGCAGGTCGAGCTCGTCGTGGACCACCACCAGCCGCCCGGGGTCCTCCGGGCAGTACCGGCGCACCAGGGGGCCGACGGCCTCGCCCGAGAGGTTCATGTAGGTGCCGGGCACGGCGAGCACCAGGAGCCCGTCGCCCGTGCGCACCTCGGCCGACAGGGCTCGCCCCACCGCCCGCTTGAGCCGGGCGTCGTGACGGCCGGCGAGCACGGCGACCACCTCGGCGCCCACGTTGTGGCGGGTGCCGGCGTACTCGTCGCCGGGGTTGGCCAGGCCCACGACCAGCAGGTCGGCGAGGCGGCCGCGGCTTCCGTCGTCGGCGCCGCGGCGGCCGAACAGGCGCACCGAGCCGGCGCCCTAGCCCTGGGCTTCGCCCGTGGTCGCTTCCTCTTCCCCGGCGCCGCCCTCGCCCTCACCTTCGCCGCCGCCCTCGGCCTCTGCCGCCTCCTCGGCGGCTTCGGCCTCGAGTTCCTCGGCCTCGATGGTGGCCCGGCTCACCTGAGCGACCGCCACCGGCTCGTCGGGCGCGACCTCGGTGGTCACGCCCGCCGGCAGGGGCAAGTCGCCGACGCGGACGCTGTCGCCGATCACCATGCCGGAGATGTCGACCACGAACTCGTTGGGGATGGTGCCCGGCGTGGCCGAGACGGTGAGCTCGAACAGCACCTGGTCGACGGTGCCCGTCTCCCGCCTGACCTCCTCGGCCACGCCGGTGAGCACGATCGGCACCCCTACGGAGATGATCTCGTCACGGCGCACCACGACGAAGTCGACGTGGGTGACCACGTTGCGCACCGGGTCGCGCTGCACGTCTCGGACGATGGTCAGGTGCTGCTGCCCGTCGACCCCGAGGTCGATGAGGGCGTTCATGCCCGCCTCGGTGGTGAGCACGGCACGCAGGTCTCTCCGGTAGACGGCAACCGACACCGGGTCGATGCCGTGCCCGTACACCACGGCGGGGATCTTGTCCTCCGCCCGCAACCGCCTGGATGCCCGGGAACCGGTCGCCCGACCCGCCTCTGCCTGCAACGCCTGCTCTGCCATGGGGCCGAGTGTAGGCAGCCGCGGCTCAGGCCTGGTTTTCTCCGCCGAAGATCTCCGACACCGAGGTGTCCTCGAACACGGCGTCGATGGCGTCGGCGATGACGCCGGCGATGGACAGCACCTCGACCTTGTCGATTTGGCGCTCCGGGGACAGGGGCAGGGTGTTGGTGATGACGATCCGGTCGATCACCGAGTTCTTGAGCCGGTCGACGGCGGGGCCGGAGAACAGCCCGTGGGTGGCCATGGCCCACACCTCAGTGGCACCGTGCGCCTTGAGCTGCTGGGCGGCGGCGACGATGGTGTTGGCGGTGTCGATCATGTCGTCGACGATGACGCACCGGCGCCCGGCCACGTCGCCCATCACGGCCAGCGCCTCGACCTGATTGACGTCGCCCTTCCTGCGGCGCTTGTAGACCGACGCCATGTCGGCGCCCAGGTGGCGGGAGAAGCGCTCCGCCGCCTTGACCCTCCCGGCGTCGGGGGCGACGATCACCACGTCGTCCTCGACGTGCTCCTTGAGGTAGTCGACCAGCACCGGCATGGCGGTCAGGTGGTCGAAGGGACCGTTGAAGAAGCCCTGGATCTGGCCGGAGTGCAGGTCGACGCTGAGGACCCGGTTGGCGCCGGCGGCCCGCAGCATGTCGGCCACCAGCTTGGCGGTGATGGGCTCACGGCCCTGGCTCTTGCGGTCCTGGCGGGAGTAGCCGTAGTAGGGGCACACGGCGGTGATGCGCTTGGCCGACGCCCGCTTGGCCGTCTCGATCATGATGAGCTGCTCGAAGATGGCGTCGTTGACCGAGCGGCCGTCGGCGGCGGCGTGGGTCTGGACGACGAACACGTCGCTGCCCCGCACCGACTCGGCGAAGCGGCAGCGCACCTCGGTGTTGGCGAAGTCAGCCAGAACCCGCTCGGACAGGCTCACCCCCAGGTGGAGGGCGATCTCACCGGCCAGCGCGGGATGGGTGCGCCCGGTCAGGATCTGCAGGGTCTTCTTGGTGATCAGCTCCATCCCCACGTGACAACCCCCGTGTCAGCTCCGGGAGGCAGTGTAGAACGCACCGGTGACCGCCCCGGGCGGCACGGTGGTCCCCGGGCCGAGGTAGGCGAAGGGGCCCACGCTGGCGCCCTCCCCCACCTCGGCGTCGCTACCCACGGTGTGGGACACCACGGCGCCGGCGCCCACCACACAGTCGGCCAGGCGGGTGTCGGGCCCGATCTCGGCGCCTTCCCCCACCACGGTGGCGCCCTGCAGCAAGGTCCCGGGGAAGAGCGTCACGTCGCAGGCCAGCGTGACGCCGCTCTCCACGTACGTGCGCTCGGGATCGAGCATGGCCACGCCCTGCGCCATCCACCGCCGGTTGGTCCGCCGGCGCAGCTCGGCCTCGGCCACCGCCAGCTGCGCCCGGTCGTTGACGCCGATGGCCTCCATCGGGTCCTCCGCCTCGTAGGAGGCCACCGGGTACCCGGCCTGGGCCAGCACCTCCACCACGTCGGTCAGGTAGTACTCGCCCTGACTGTTCTCGGGGCTGAGCCGGCGCAGGGCCGGCGCCAGCACGCTGCGCCGGAAGCAGTAGATCGACGTCGCCACCTCGTCGATGGCCGCTTCCTCGGGCGTGGCGTCGCCCTGCTCGACGATGCGACGCACGGCGTCGCCCCTGCCCCGCACCACCCGGCCGTAACCGGTGGGGTCGGGGACGCGGGCGCTCAGCAGGGTCGCCGCCGCTCCCGCGGTGCGGTGGGCGTTCACCAGTGCGGTGACCGTGTCCGGCCGCAGCAGCGGGGCGTCACCGGGCACCACCAGCAGGTCCTCGTCGTCGAGGTCGTCGTCGGGAAAGGCGGTGAGGGCGACCATGAGGGCGTCGCCGGTGCCCCGCTGCACGGCCTGCTCCACGAAGTCGATCACCAGGTCGGCGGGCCCGTCTTCGACCAACTTCTTGGTCACCCGCTCGGCTCCGTGGCCGATCACCACCACCGAGCGATCGACGGGGACGGCGGCCATCACGTCGAGGACGTGCAGCAGCATGGCCCGGCCCGACAACAGGTGCAGCGGCTTCGGCCGGGCCGACCGCATGCGGGTCCCCTCGCCGGCGGCCAGCACCACGCAGGACAGTCGTGGAGGGCTCATGCGACCTTGCTACCACCGACGGCGGGAGCGGCGGGAGCGGGGCTCGGGGGGGAGGAGTCGAACCCCCATTCTCTGGACCAAAACCAGATGTCCTGCCATTGGACGACCCCCGACCGGTGTGACCGAGGCTATCCCGACGTTTGGCGGTGAACCCGGGCCCGCCGCTACCCTCGTCGACAGATGGGCTCGCTGATCAAGAAGCGCCGAAAGCGCATGCGCAAGAAGAAGCACAAGAAGATGCTGAAGCGCACCCGCTTCCAGCGCCGCGCCAAGAAGTAGCGGCCGCCCGCTCAACTTCCCGTGGTGGTGACCACGCGATCCTCCCCCGGGAACGCTCCGGGGACGAACCACGCTGATCCGCTGCCGGCCAGCGCCGGCCGGGCGCCGGTGGCCGCCGCCAGCCGGTCGCGCCACTCCGCCAGCTCCGGCGCCACGGCGAGGGCGGCGGGCTCCAGGTCGTTCGGACCGTCGGCGTGGGGGCCGCCGAGCCGGTCCCAGGCCCGGTAGACCTCAGCGGTGGGCACGCCGAACGGGGGCACCACCAGGGTGTAGGTGCGCTCCACCGGCGGCAGCGGGCGCACCACCTCGCCGATGCCGGTGACCCGGGCCCGCCCCCCCACGACGCAGAAGGGCACGTCGGCCCCGAGGGACGCGGCCACGGCCGGGTCGGTGCAGCCGGCCCAGCGCAGGACGGCGGCGGCGTCGGCGGAACCGCCGCCCAGGCCGGCACCGGCGGGGATGTGCTTGACCAGCCGCACCGCCGCCCGCCGGCCGACGGCGGCCAGCGCCCGCCGCACCAGGTTGTCGTCACCGGTGGGGACGGCAAGACCGCTGCCGGCCGTCACCACCTCCAGCTCGTCACCGCCCTCCACGAGGGTCAGCTCGTCGGCCAGGTCGAGGGTGACCATCTCGGCGTCGATCTCGTGGTAGCCGTCGGCGCGCACCCCCACCACCCGCAGGGAGACGGTGAGCTTGGCCGGGGCCACGACGGTCACGCCGGGGGCACTCGTCGGCTGCACGCCGCAAGCCTGCCCCAGGCGACCACGTCGAGCTCCTCGGCCCGGGCCTCGGGTCGCACGCCGGCACAGGCGAAGCCCTCGGCGTCGACCCGGCCGGCGAGCGACCGGCGCAGCATCTTGCGGCGCTGGCCGAAGCCGGCCCGCACCAGGGCGAACAGCTCGTCGAACGCCGCCTCGGCGGGATCCACCGCCGGCGCCGGCCGGCGGTCGATGGCCACGAGGGCCGACTCCACCTCGGGTCGGGGGAGGAACACCGTCGCCGGCACCCTGCCCGCCAGCGACGCCCGGGCCCAGTACGCCACCTTGACCGAGAGGGCGCCGTAGGCGGGACTGCCCACCCCGGCGACCATGCGCTCTCCGACCTCCCGCTGCACCATCACCAACATCCGCTGCACGGTGGGCACCTCGTCGAGCAGATCGGCGACCAGCGGGGTGGCGACGTGGTAGGGCAGGTTGGCCACCAGCACCCACGGCTCCCCGCCGAGCAGGGCGTTCCAGTCGAGGCGAAGGGCGTCACCGTGCACCACCCGGGCGCCGGCGGGGACGACCACCTCGTCGAGCACCGCCAGCAGGCGCCGGTCGATCTCGACGGCCGTGACCTGGGCGCCGGTCTCCAGCAGGGCCAGGGTCAGCGAGCCCAGCCCGGCGCCCACCTCGACCACCCGGTCCGCCGGCCCCACGCCGGAGAGGCGGGCGATGCGCCGCACCGTGTTGGGGTCGACCACGAAGTTCTGGCTCAGCGAGCGCCGGGGGTGCAGCCCGTGCCGGGCCAGGAGGTCGGCAACCTCCCGGCGCGACAGTGTCACCAGGTGATGCGGGTGGGGAACACGCCCTGCGACAGCGGCGCCAGCCGGGCGAAGTCGTCCCGGTACAAGTCGATGATCTTGCCGTCGGCGTACGGCCCACGGTCGTCGACCGTGCAGGTGATGGACTTTCCGGTGTCGAGGTTCCTCACCGTCACCACCGTGCCCTTGGCGATGGTTCGGTGGGCGCAGACTCCGGCCCGGGACCCCGGCAGGTCGTACCAGCTGGCCTGGCCCTCCTGCGAGCGGACGTCGTCGTCGCCCGACGGGGGCGGCGGGGGCGGCGCGGCCGTCGTGGTGGTGGTCGGTGGCGGCTCGGGATGGGTGTGCGCCGTCGTGTCGACCTCGATCTCGATCAGCGGGACGGTCGTGGTGGTGGACGGGGCCGTCGTCGTGGTGGTCTCCGGCGGCGCCGTGGTCGTGGTGGTCTCCACCGTCGTCGTGGTGGTCTCGGGCGGCGCCATGGTCGTGGTGCTCTCGGGCGGGGGGATGTCCACGTCGATGTCGACGTCGACGTCGAACTCGTCGGGCCCGAAGGCGGCGGTGCCGACGTCGTCGGCGACGAGCTCGTCGTCCGGCAGTGCCGCAGCCACCGACACCTCGGTCGGCGGAGCAGGGCCCCCGGCCGGCGAGAAGCTCATGGGTACCAGCACCACCGTGGCCACGATGGCCAGCAGGAGCCAGACGCGCCGAAAAGTGCTTTGTTCAGACGTCAGCTCTTTACCCCCCGTAGACCAGCGACGACCCTAGGAGGGTCGTAACCAGATCGCAAACTACACGGCCAGGCGGAACAGCCGACCGGCGGTGGCGGTGGCCGCCTCGGCCACCGTCTCCACGGGGACGCCCTTGGCCGCGGCGACCGCAGCACCGACGACGGGGACCCAGGCGGGACGGTTGGGCTTGCCCCGGTGGGGCACGGGGGCGAGGTAGGGCGAATCGGTCTCCACCACCAGGCGCTCGAGCGGGCACCGGACCGCCGCCGAGCGCACGTCCTCGGCGCCTCGGAAGGTGACGATACCGCTGAAGCTCAACACCGCGCCCAGCTGGAGGGCCCGGTCGGCTTCCTGAGGGCCGCCGGTGAAGCAGTGGAACACGGTGCGCGACGGGACCCCTTCGCTGGCGAGAACGGCGAAGGTGTCGTCCCAGGCCTCCCGCGTGTGGATGACCAGAGCGAGCTCACGTTCATGGGCCAAGCCGACCTGGGCGGCGAACATCTCCCGTTGCCGGGGGCGCGGCGAGTGGTCGTAGTGGTAGTCCAGGCCGCACTCACCGACGGCCACGACCTCGGGGGCGTCGAGCAGGTCGGCGATCCCGGCGAGGCCGCGGTGGGCGTCGTGCGGGTGCAAACCGGCAGTGGCCCACACCCCGGAGTGGGCGCGAGCCACCTCGATGGCCTCCTGCGACGACTCCCGGTCGGTGCCCACGGTCAGGAGTCGCTCCACCCCGGCCGCCCGGGCCTCGACCACGGCCTCGTCCCCCTCGGTGCCGGCGGGCAGGTGGCAGTGGGTGTCGGTCCACATGGCCCCGATCATCGCCGGCGACCGCAGGAGTGATCGAGTCGCAGGCGCCGGCGAGTCAGGACGGCCGGATACGGGGGAACAGCGGAGGCCCCTTCTCCACCGACAGCCCGCCGGGGTAGCCGCCCCAGGTGGCCGCCTCGGGCAGGCGCTGGTCGGCAGGGCTGCCGGGCAGCCCCAGGCGCCGCCACACCTCGGCGCACGCCTCTGGCATCGCCGGCGAGGCCAGCACGGCGACGATGCGCAGCACCTCGAGCGCCGCTCCCAGTGCGGCGTCGACCGCCGGCCCCGGTTCGGCCTTCCACGGCTCCTCGGCTTCGAGGTGGGCGTTGGCCTCGCGGATGAGGCGCCACGTGGCCTCCAGCGCCTCGTGGGGAGCGAAGCGCTCCCAGGCCGCCGCCGTGGCGGCGTAGGCGTCAGCGGAGACGGCGGCGAGCGGGCTGTCGGCGGGGGGCGCCGGCCCGGTGCCGCCGCACTTCTTGGCCACGACCGTGGCCACCCGGCTGAGCAGGTTCCCGAGGTTGTTGGCCAGATCGGCGTTGTAGCGGGCGACCATCCCCTCGTAGGAGAAGTCGCCGTCGGGGCCGAAGGCGGCGTGTTGTCGATGTTCACGTCGCGCTCGATCTGACCGATGTTGCCCGCGCGGTCGATCGCCGCCAGCGACAGCCGGTGCGTCCCGTCGGTGACGGCGCGGGTGTTGACCTCAAGCGTTGCGTCGGGCCAGTCCGGGCACGTC
>JAHWKL010000098.1 GCA_019347915.1 Actinomycetota bacterium | reverse complement strand
GGCCGCCGAGTTCGCCGTGAGGCTGGGCCCGGTCGACTACGTGGCGCTGATGGTGCTGGCCTTCATCACCGTCGGTGCCCTGCTCGGCAGCTCGATCTCCCGCGGCCTGACCGCCCTGTCCCTGGGCCTGTTCGTCGGCCTCGTGGGCGTGGACGAGATCTCCGGCCAGCAGCGCTACGCCCTGGGGCTCCCCGTGCTCTCCGACGGCATCGACGTGGTGCTGGTCGCCGTGGCGCTGTTCGCGGTGGGCGAGGCGCTGTACGTCGGGTCGCGGCTCCGGCACGGCCCGCCGGAGCTGATCGCCCATGATGGCCCGGAGCACCTCTTGGCGATCGGGGGAGCGCCGAACCGAGGCCAGGCCGACGAGGACGCTCGGCGTGCCGCCGATGCGCTCCAGCGTGCAGAACGAGAAACCCTGGAGGTCGCCGTCGCTGCGGGCCTGGGTGATGAGCACCCACTCCTCACGCTCCTTGGACAGCAGGCCGATGTCGAACTGCGCCGGGCCGTCGGTGCAGATGTCACCCAGCTCGGCCAACTCACCGTCGGTCAGCGCCGTGCAGTCCTTGGTCTCGACGTCGATGGCCACCTGACCGACCCCCCGATCTGCCGCTCCGAACCCCACCAGTCCACAGGCTCGCCGCCCACGACGCAACTCTGCTCACTTCGCCGGCGATAATCCGCCGGCGCCCGTTGCACGGAGCTGGACCTACCTCCGAGGCTGCTCCGCCTGGCGGACTCCGCAGCGTCGGCCCGGCGCTGTAGGGCGCCGGCTTCGCCGGCGCAGTGTCACAGAGCGTCGATGACCGCCGGGCCGAAGGCGGCCAGGAGCTCGCCGCGGAGGCCGTTCGACTGGTCGACGGCGAACTCGGGCGCGAGGAGCAGGCGTTCCTCCCCCACCCGCACGTAGACCGGTGACCCGCCGGGGTGGGCGAGCAGCAACTTCTTCAGCTGGTGCACCGCCGGGCCGTCGAGGGCGCCGGGGCGGAGCCGGAGGCACAGCGGTGGCTCACCGGGGGTGAGGTCGATGGCGGCCAGCTCCATGCAGATGATCTTGGGGGGCTCCTCCCGGGTGTCGAGCCGGCCCCTGACGCACACCACGGCGTCCTCGGTGAGGAGGGGGCCGTACTCGGCCATGGCCTTGGGGAAGACCATGACCTCGATGGCCGCCCCCAGGTCCTCGAGCACGAAGATGGCCATGAGGTCGCCCTTCTTGGTGTACTTGCGGGACAGGTTGGTGACCACCCCGGCGACCGTGCGCACCTCTGCCGACTCCTGGCCGTCACGCAGCTGGCTGATGGTGTAGTCGGCCCGGCGGCGCAGCACGTGCTCCATCCCCATCAGGGGGTGGTCGCTCACGTAGAGCCCGAGCATCTCCTTCTCGTAGGCCAGCCGCTCCATCTTGTCGAAGGCCAGGTCGGGAATGGGCACCCGCTCGTCGTACAGCGGCGAGGCGTCGGGGTCACTGCCCTCGAACAGGCTCATGACGCCCTGGGCCCGCTCCCGCCGGCGGCCGATGGCCCGGTCGATGATCTGGTCCATCACCGCCAGCAGGCCCCGACGCTCGTGGCCCAGGGAGTCGAACGCCCCCGCCTTCACCAGCGACTCCACCGCCCGCTTGTTGAGGACCTGGGGATCGACCCGCTCGCAGAAGTCGTAGAAGTCGGTGAAGGGACCGTTGCGCTCGCGCTCTTCGATGATGAGCCGGACGAGCCCCTCGCCCACGTTGCGCACCGCCGACAGCCCGAAGGGGATGAAGCCGCTGCCCTCGTCGTCGTAGCGGGCGGCGAACTCCGACAGCGAGACGTTGATGTCGGGAACGAGCACGGTGATGCCCATGGCCCGGCACTCGTTGAGGTACACCGCCGAGCGGTCCTGGTCGTCCTTGACCGAGGTGAGCAGCGCCGCCAGGTACTCGACGGGGTGATGGGCCTTGAGGTAGGCGGTCTGGTAGGCGACGAGGCCGTAGCCGTAGGCGTGGCTCTTGGGGAAGGCGTAGTCGGCGAAGGGCTCGATGATGTCGAACAGCGCCGTGCCCAGCTCGGCGCCGTACCCCTTGGCCTCGCACCCGGCCACGAACTTCTCCCGATGCTGGGCGATCAGCTCCCGGATCTTCTTCCCACAGGCCTTGCGGAGGTTGTCGGCTTCCTCCAGCGAGTAACCGGCGACGCGCTGGGCCACCCGCATCACCGACTCCTGGAAGATCATCAGTCCCTGGGTGTCGGCCAGGAGCGCCTCGAGGTCGGGGTGGAGGTACCGGACCGGCTTGCGGCCGTTCTTGCGGTCGGCGTAGTCGTTGTGCATGTTGGCCGCCATCGGCCCCGGCCGGTAGAGGGCGACCAGGGCGGCCACGTCGTCGAACGACGTGGGAGCCAGGCTGCGCATCAGCGCCCGCATGGGGCCGCCTTCGAGCTGGAACACGCCGATCGAGTCGCCCCGGCGCAGCAGGGCCAACGTCTCGTCGTCGTCGAGGGGGACGTCGTCGATGTCGAGGTCGACCCCGGACGCCCGCACCAGGGCCACGGTGTCGGTGATGACGTCGAGGTTCCGCAACCCGAGGAAGTCCATCTTCAGCAGGCCGAGGGCCTCGACACCGTGCATCTCGTACTGGGTGACCATGGGCGCCTCGTCGGGCTCCATCCCCGGCTCAGGCTTGCGTTGCACGGGCAGGTACTCGGTGAGGGGCTGGTCGGTGATCACCACGGCAGCGGCGTGGATGCCGTCCTGGCGGCGCAGGCCCTCGAGGCCCCGGGCCACGTCGATGACCTTGCTGGCGGCGGGATCGGCCTCGTACATCTCCCGCAACTCGGCGGCTGCCCGGTAGCCGGCGGCGTGCTTGTCGTGCTCCTCGAAGCAGGCCCACAGTGGCGTGTCGCGGCCCATCACCAGCGGCGGCATGGCCTTGGCCACCTTGTCACCGACCGCGTAGGGGTAGCCCAGGACCCGGGCGGCGTCGCGCACCGCCGCCCGGGCCTTGATGGTGGAGAAGGTCACGATCTGGGCGACGTGGTCGCGGCCGTAGCGGTCGGCGGCGTAGCGGATCATCTCGTCCCGGTACCGGGAGTCGAAGTCCATGTCGATGTCGGGCATCTGGCGGCGCCCGGGGTTCAAGAAGCGCTCGAACAGCAGGTCGTAGCGCAGGGGATCGAGGTCGGTGATGCGCAGGCAGTACGCCACGCAGCACCCGGCGGCGCTCCCCCGCCCGGGACCGACGCGGATGCCGGAGCGCCGGGCGTAGGCGATGAGGTCCCAGACGATGAGGAAGTACGACGAGAAGCCCATCTCGGCGATGACCCCGAGCTCGTAGTCGAGCCGCTCGCTGACGTTGGCGGGGAGCGAGGCCCCCCAGCGCTGCTCGGCCCCCTGGTAGGTCAGGTGGCGCAGGTAGGCGACATCGTCAGGGAAGTCGGCCGGCACCGGGAACGCCGGCAGCTTGGGCGTGCCGAGCTCGATCTCGACCTGGGCCCGCTCGGCGATCCACAAGGTGTTGTCACACGATTCCGGGACCTCGGAGAACAACGACCGCATCTCCGCCGCCGACTTCAGGTAGTGCTGGTCGCCCTCGAAACGGAAGCGGTTGGGGTCGTCGATGGTGCTGCCCGTCTGCACGCACAGCAAGGCGTCGTGGGCCACGGCGTCGTGCTGGGACGTGTAGTGGCTGTCGTTGGTGGCGAGCAACGGCGCCCCCAGGTGGCGGGCGATCTCGATCAGCTGGGGGTTGGTACGGCGCTGGTCGGCGATGCCGTGGTCCTGGAGCTCGACGAACAGCGAGTCGCGCCCGAAGATGTCCTGCAGCCGGGCCGCCTTCTCGGTGGCGCCGGCGACGTCGCCCCGTAGCAGCGCCTGCAGGACCACGCCGCCCAGGCACCCGGTGGTGGCGATGAGGCCGTCGTGGTGCTCGCCCAGCAGCTCCCAGTCGACCCGGGGCTTGTAGCAGTAGCCCTCGAGGTACGCCCGGCTGGAGAGCTTCAGCAGGTTGCGGTAGCCGGCGTCGTTCTCGGCCAGCAGGGTGAGGTGGTAGTAGAGCTTCTCGCCCCCGTCGCTCTCGCCGCCCCCGTCGTCGACGCGCCCGCGACGGCGGGGACGTTCGTGGCGGCTCTCCCCCGCCATGTAGGCCTCGGTCCCGATGACCGGGTTGACGCCGGCCTGGCGACAGGCGGCGTAGAAGTCGAGGACGCCGTACATGTTGCCGTGGTCGGTGATCCCGATGGCCGGCTGGCCGTCGGCGGCGGCGGCGGCCACGACGTCGGCCACCCGGGCGGCACCGTCGAGCATGGAGAACTCGGTGTGGGTGTGGAGATGGGCGAAGCTCCGACCTGCCGGTGTCATGCCCCCCGTTCCGCTGCTCGCCACCGCGGCTGCCTCCCCGACGTCTTTCCACAGGCCCGCTGTGGAGAACTTACAGACGTGTCATTTCGGAGGCTAGCGCACCCGTGGCCGGGCCGTGCCGCCGAGGGCGGCCACGGCGCGGGGGAGGGTCAGAGGTAGGTGCCTCCCGGCCCCTCGGCCTCGTCCGGCGCCTGGCGCCCGGGCGGGAGCCCCCGCTGCTGCATCATCTCCTCCAGCTGCTGGCGGGCCGCCATCTGCTGGGCGAACAGCGTGGCCTGGATGCCGTGGAACAGCCCCTCGAGCCACCCCACCAGCTGCGCCTGGGCCACCCGCAGCTCGGCCTCGCTCGGGGTCCCCGCCTCCAGCGGCAGGGCCAGCCGGTCGAGCTCGGCCCGCAGGTCGGGTGAGAGGCCCTGGCCGAGCTCGTGCACCGAGGTCTCGTAGATCTCCTTCAACCGGCTGCGGCTCGCCTCGTCGAGGGGGGCGTGGCGCACCTCCTCCAGCAACTGCTTGATCATGGAGCCGATCCGCATCACCTTGGCCGGCTGGTGCACCGACTCCCCATGGACCTGCTCCTCGTCGACGACGTCGACGACCGGTCCCGGCGGCACGTCCCGGCGGCGAGGCGGATGGGCCACGTCGACGTGCTCGGGGGGCGGTCCACCGGGGCCGGCGCCTTCCGTCGGTTGTCTGGAGTCGGCCGATGTCATGTCGGGAACCTGCCCCTTCCTGGCGTCCCTACGCCTGGACGGCCAGGAGGGGGATGTGCATCTCCTCGGGCGTGAGCGAGCCGTGGCGGGCCTGGAGCCGGTAGGGGCCGGTGTCGGCCGGGTCCTCGAAGGCGACGGGATGGCGGGCGGCCAGGACCACGTCGCCGAAGCGGGCGGCGGCGGCGTCGCTCACCTTGGGCCCGAACCACTCCTCGGCGATGACCTCGTCGCGGGTGCGCACCCACGCCCGGTCGCCGTGGCACTGCCGGGCCGCCTCGGCCAGGTCAGCGGCGGCTCCCTTGCGGGCGTGCAGCCAGCGGAACCGGCCTTCGCCCGACAGCAGCTCGACGTGGGCCATGACCTCGGCGTAGACGGGCACGATGGCGTCGCCCACCTGGACCTGACCGTGGTCGGAGGTGACGACCAAGGTGGCGCCGGGGGGCAGCGCCGCCGCCAGGTCCGCCACGATCCGGTCGGCGGCCACCAACTCGGCGTCGAAGTACTCACCCAGGCCGTACTCGTGGGCGACCTTGTCGATGCCGTCGTAGTAGGCGTAGACGAAGCGCTCCCCGCCGGCGAGCAGACGCCGTACCTCGGTGACCAGCGTGGACGGCACCCGCCAGCCGTGGAAGCGGACGTTGCCCAGGTGGGCGGCGGTGAAGCCGGTGGCGGCGAACTCGGCGCGGGTCACCACGGCGGGGTGCTGGCCGGCGAAGGCGGGCCGGTCCTGGATGCCGTCCGGTGGGATGCACTGGCGAGCGTCGCCGGCGGGGGTCTGCCAACGCAGCACGTTGAGCACGTCGCCGTCGACGTTGATCCGGTACCCGACCACCCCGTGCTCACCCGGCGGGCAGCCGAGGGCCAGCGAGCTCAGGGCGGTGGCGGTGGTGGACGGGGCCACGGTGCAGATCGGCCCTCCCTCCATCGCCGCCAGGGTGGGTGCCAGCCGGCGGCGCTCGTTGAGCTGGTGGAAGCCCAGTCCGTCGAGGAGCAGCAGGACGACCTGAGGGGCCTCCACCGCCGGGGCGGGCAGCCACGACGGCGGCGGCACCGCCGGGTCGAGGAGCGCCGGCACCAGATTGCTGAGACAGGGCCCGTCGTAGTCCGGGATCACCGGCTCACCGGATACCCGACGGGCGTCTCCACCGGCCATGTCCCTAGTCCAGCACCCCGCTAGCTGTCCCGCACATCGACCCCTGGTGGGGATGCCCGACCGGCCGGGCCCGGGCTCCCCTACCATGGGCTCGGTGAAGGTTTCCACCCGGGGCGATTACGCCGCTCGGGCGTTGTTGTCGCTGGCCCTCCACGACAGCAGCGGCGGGTCGCCGACCTCTGTGCGCGACATCGCCGAGCGGACCGGGCTCCCCCAGCCCTACCTGGAACAGATCCTCCTCGCCCTCAAGGGCGCCGGACTGGTCCGGTCCAAGCGCGGGGTGGGCGGCGGGTACGTCCTGGCCCGCCCACCCGCCGACATCACGCTGGGCGAGATCGTCAGCGCCGTCGAGGGGCCCATCGTGGCCGGCGACTTCGGCCGTCCCCACGAGGGTGGGGCGTGCGACCACGAGGGCCAGTGCGTGCTGCTGGCCCTGTGGGCCGAGGTGGGCGACCACATGCGTCAGCATCTCGACTCCTTCACCCTGGCCGACTGCGTCCGCCGGGCACGGGGAGGGCTGCCGGCCCCCGACGCCAGGGTCGTCTGACCGGTCACTCCTCCTCGAACCCGGCGATCACCTCGGCCACGTCGGACGGGAGCGGCGACTCGAACACCACCCGTTCGCCGCCCTCGGGGTGGTCGAACCCCAACCGTTCGGCGTGGAGGCAGGGCCGGAGCGCGCCGGCGCCGGCCCGCCGCCCTCCGTAGCGGCTGTCCCCCACCACGGGGTGGCCGATGGCGGCGAGGTGCACCCGGATCTGGTGGGTCCGCCCCGTCTCCAGCCGGCACTCGACCAGAGCAGCGGGCTCCGGACCGGAGAAGCTGCGCCTCACCCCGTAGCGGGTGCGGGCCGGGCGGCCGGCGCTGGACACCGCCATGCGGGTGGGGTCACGGCGGGCCCGGCCCACGGGGGCGTCGACCATGCCCTGCGGTGGCTGCGGGTGACCCCACACCAGGGCGGCGTACCGGCGGTCGACGGTTCGGGCCGCCAACTGTGCGACCAGGGACTCGTAGGCCCGAGGCGTCCGGGCCACGACCAGCAGCCCGGAGGTGCCCTTGTCGAGCCGGTGGACCACACCCGGCCGTCCCGGCTGTCCGACCGAGGCCAGGTCGGGATAGCGGGCCAACAGACCGTGCACGAGGGTGCCCCGGTGGTTGCCGGCGCCGGGGTGGACCACCACACCGGCGGCCTTGTCCACCACGACCACGTGCTCATCGGCATGGACCACGTCGATCTCCAACGGCTCCGGGACCAGAGCCGGCGCGGGGCGGTGGAGGGCGATGTCCACCTCCAGGACGCTGCCTTCCTCGACCCGGGTGGCACGGGTGGTGACCGTGCGGCCTGCCAGGCGGACGGCACCCGCGGCCACCAACTCGGCTACGGCGGCGCGAGACAGCCCGGTCAGGAAGGCCACCGCCCGATCGACGCGCTCCCCGGCCAGGGCGGCAGGCACCTGCTCGTTCACCCGGCCTCCGGCTCGACCAGCCCGGCGTCGTGGCGGGCGGTGACAGCCAGCAACACCGCGCCTCCGGTGATGGCCATGTCGGCCACGTTGAACACCGGCCACCACTGGAGGTCGATGAAGTCGACCACCGCGCCACCCAGGAGCTCACCGCCACCGCGCAGCGCCCGGTCCAGCAGGTTTCCCACCGCACCCCCCAGCACCAGGCCGATGGCCAGCCGGGGCCACACGCCCTGGAGAGCCCGCCCGGTCCGAAGCAGGACGACGACCACGGCCACGGCCACGAGGGCGAGCACCGGGGCGTAGGTCGCGCCGAAGCCGAAGGCGGCCCCCGAGTTGAACACCAGCCGCAACCGCAACGTCCAGAACAGATCGATGGTGCGGGCGCCGTCCAGCGCTCCCAGCGCCCACCACTTGGTGGCCTGGTCGAGGGCGACGACCACACCGGCCACGGCGACGGCCAGCGCCCACCGATGGCGGCCGGACGGCTTCAGCGCCGGCTGAGCCCCCCGCTCTTGCACCGGACGCACAGGGCTGCGTGAGGGAGGGCCTTCAACCGCTCCTTGGGGATGGCTTCGCCGCACTTCTCGCACACTCCGTAGATGCCCTCGTCCATCTTGGCCAGCGCCCGGTCGATCTCCTCCACCGACGCCAGCGCCTGGGCCGAGAGCGCCAGATCGCGCTCCCGCTCGACGCTCATGGAATCACCCTGGCCCGACTCCTCGTCGAACTGCACGTCGCCGGGCTCCCGGTCCTCGGCCAACTGGTCGGCCTCGGCCCGCAGGGAGGTGGCGGAACGGGTGTAGGCCTCCCTCTCGGCGAGCAACTGCTTGCGCTGCGACTCGATGAAGCGATCGGACGCGCCAGAACGCTCCGTGTCGCTCGTTTCGGTCTTGGTTCCGCTCACCTTGTTCCTCCTCGGCTTGGCCTTGCCCTTCTTCGACGCCCCGCCCCGCCCGGATGTGCCGGAAGGCGTCGTGCCCCGGGCGCCGCCGGCCGACGACCGGGCCACCTTGCCCGGGGCCCCCGACGTTGATGCCCCACCGGCAGCAGCCCCCGGCTCCCCGCTGCCGCGGGACCTCGCTCTGGGCATCACCGGCCTCCTCTCCGAGGCAAAGGGTGGCGGAAGGTACCACCTCCAGTCGCTCTCGGCAACGCCGACCCGCCCCCGGCCGAGCGAACCCCGGTGACGCACCGCTCGAGGGCAGCGGCGGCCCGGATGGAGTGGCGCCCGCCCCCTACGCTGGGCCCATGCCCTTCGGCCCCGTGGAGCCCTTGGATCTGGTCGCCCTCGAAGAGCGGGTGCTGGACCGCTGGCGCCACGCTGACGTGATCGATCATGTGCGACGGTTGCGCAAGGACGGCGAGCCCTGGGTCTTCTACGAGGGCCCGCCCACGGCCAACGGGCGGCCCGGCCTCCATCACGTCTGGCCCCGGGTGTTCAAGGACCTCTACCCCCGGTTCCAGACCATGCGGGGGCGGCGCGTCCCCCGCAAGGGGGGGTGGGACTGCCACGGGCTTCCCGTGGAGCTGGAGGTGGAGAAGGAGCAGATGGGGCCGCCGGTGGGCGCCGCCATCGCGGTGGAGGTGTCCGGCCCGGACTTCCACCAGGTGGGCGAGCTGGCGCGCAAGCTCAAGCGCGAGCTCGCGCAGATACCGGGCGTGGCGGAGCTCTCCGACGACTACCGGGTGGGGCGCCCGGAGATGCGCCTGCGCATCGACCGGGGCGCCGCCAAGCGGGTGGGGGCGAGCACCCAGTCCATCGCTGGCACCATCCGCACCGCGGTGGCCGGCACCCAG
>JAHWKL010000097.1 GCA_019347915.1 Actinomycetota bacterium | reverse complement strand
TCGAGGTCGACCGTGACCTGGGCGCCGGCTCGTTCGGCTTGTCGGCCCGGTTCAAAGAGGGTGTGGGCGGTACCTCCGGCGGGGCCCTGGTGCTGCCCGACGGTGAGCGCGTGGCCCTGTCGAACGACACCACCACCATCGGGCGGTCTGCCGACTGCACGGTGCACCTCACCGACAGCAGCGTCAGCCGGCGCCACGCCGAGGTGCGCCCAGCCGGCGACGGCTGGATGTTGGTCGACCTGCGGTCCACCAACGGGACGAAGGTGAATGGGGCGACGATCACCGAGCGCCGGCTGAAGGATGGCGACCGGATCTCGCTCGGCGACGTCCACGTCCGCTTCGAGGCGTCGTAGCAGCGTTGGTGACGTGCCCGAACCTCTCCTGGCCATCCTGAAGCTGTGCGCCCTGGCGTTGCTGTACCTGTTCTTCCTGCGCGTCCTGCGGGCGGTCTGGGCCGAGGTGGGCGGCGCACGGGTGGCGGTGGCCCCGGCCGGCCGTCCTCAGGAGCGCGAACGCCGGCCGCTGGCCCGCAAGGAGCGACCCTCTTCCCATCTCACCGTTGTCGAGCCGGCGCAGCACCGGGGGCGCAGCTTCAGCCTGGCCGACGAGGTCACGGTCGGCCGTGCGGCGGGATGCCAGGTGACGCTCGACGACGACTACGCGTCGCAGCTCCACGCCCGCATCTTCCGCCGAGACGGGACCCTCTACGTCGAGGACCTGGGTTCCACCAACGGGACCTACCTGAACACCCACAAGGTCTCCGCGCCCACGGCCCTGAAGCGGGGCGACCGACTCAAGATCGGCGGGACCGTGATGGAGCTGACGGGATGAGGAGGGCACACCCATGACCTCGCTCCGCTCGGGAGCCGCCACCGACACCGGCCAGGTCCGCTCCAACAACCAGGACGCCGTCCTCATCGCCGAGCCGGTGTTCGCCGTCGCCGACGGCATGGGAGGCCACGCCGCCGGCGAGATCGCCAGCCAGGTGGCGGTGGAGTCGCTCCAAGAGAGCGAGGTCACGTCGCTCGACTCCCTCGTCGAGGCGGTTCGCGAGGCCAACCGGTCGGTCTGGCAGCGGGCCAGCGACGACCCCGAGCTGCACGGCATGGGCACCACCTTGTGCGCCATCGCCCTCGTCCCCGGTGAGGCCGGGGGCGGCGACCAGGTCGTGGTGGTGAACGTCGGGGACTCGAGGGTGTACCAGCTCCACGACGGGGAGCTGACACAGCTGACCGACGACCACAGCCTGGTCGAGGACCTGGTGCGCGAGGGACGGCTGTCGCCCCAGGAGGCCCGTACCCACCCCCAGCGCAACATCCTGACCCGGGTGCTGGGCAACGACTCCGACGTCGAGGTCGACTCGTGGCTGGTCGACCTCCACCGCGGCGACCGGTTCCTGCTGTGCAGCGACGGCCTGTTCAACGAGGTCGACGACGACAAGATCGCCTCGGTCCTGCGCCGGCTGGCCGATCCCGACGACGCCGCCCACGAGCTGGTCACGTTGGCCGTCCAGGCTGGCGGACGGGACAACGTGAGCGTGGTCGTCGTCGACGTGGTCGACCACGACGGGCCGGGAGCGGGGGCGGCGACCGCCGTCGCCGGTGCGCCCACCGCCACTGCCGACCGTGCTGCGGACACCGCCTCCATGCCCGCGGTCGAGCCGTCAGAAGGCACGGGCGGGGGGGGAGGCGGTGCACCGGCCCGGGCCGGCGCCGCTCCGGCCTCGGCCCGGGCCACCGCCGAGCCGGCGGCGTCTCCCCGCCGGGTGACGTGGCGGTCGGTGCTGTTCGTGACCGGTGTGGTCGCCGTGCTGATGGGCGCCGCCGGCGCCGTGGCGTGGTACGCCCGCAGCACCTACCACGTCGGCGTCCGAGACGACCAGGTGGCCATCCTGCGGGGACGCCCGGGCGGGCTGCTCTGGATCCAGCCGACGCTCGCCGAGTCGACCGACCTCAGCCTCGACGATGTGCCCGACGGCCGGCGCGACGCCGTGCTGCGGGGCAAGAAGGAGCCGTCGCTGGCGGCGGCGCGGGACTACGTGGAATCGCTGGAGGACCAGGCCGAGGCCGAGCGCCGGCGCACCACCACCACGACCACCACCACGTCCACGACCATCCCGCTGCGGCCGCCTGCCCCGCCACCTCCGCGGTGACCCGGTCGTGATCCCGGTCGTCCAACGAGTGCGGCGCAACACCGAGCTCGGTCTGATCGTGCTGGGGGCGGTCGTCACCGCCGGGCTCTACACCCTCGCCAGCCTCGGCACCACGGCCAACCTCCCCGTCGACATCGGTCCCTTCCTCGGCGTGGTCCTCGCCTTGCTCGCCGGGGCCCACGTCGCCACCCGCAGGCTGGCGCCAGCCAGTGACGGGGTGCTCCTCCCCCTCGCCGGCTTGCTCAACGGCCTGGGCTACGTCTGGATCGCCCGCCTGGACCCCGACCTGGCCGCTCTCCAAGCGGTGTGGACCGCCGTGGGCATCACCGCCTACGTCGTGACCCTCGTGCTCGTGCCCAAGGCACGCGATCTCGACCGCTACCGCTACACCTTCATGCTCATCGGCATCGCCCTCCTGCTGCTGCCGCTGGTGCCCGGCATCGGCAAGACGGTCAACGGCGCCCGCATCTGGCTCCAGCTCGGCCCGCTGAGCTTCCAGCCGGGCGAGTTCGCCAAGATCGTCCTCGCCGTGTTCTTCGCCTCGTACCTGGTCGAGAAGCGAGAGCTGCTGGGGATGGCCGGCCACCGCGTCGGCCCGGTCATGCTCCCCGAGCTCCGCCACTTCGGCCCCGTGCTCCTCGCCTGGGGGGCGTCGCTGCTGGTCATGGTCTTGGAGCGCGACCTCGGGTCGTCGCTGCTGTTCTTCGCCCTGTTCCTCGTCATGCTGTGGGTGGCCACCGAGCGGCTCTCGTACCTGCTCGTCGGCGGCCTTCTCTTCGCCGGCGGGGCCGTCGCCGCCGCCAGCGCCTTCGGGCACGTCCGCCAGCGTGTCGACATCTGGCTCGACCCCTGGGCCGCCGCCACCGACCAGGGGTTCCAGCTGGTCCAGGCCACCTTCGCGCTGGCGTGGGGGGGGATCGCCGGCACGGGTCCGGGGCTCGGCAACCCCGACCGGATCCCCCTGGTGGAGACCGACTTCATCTTCGCCGCCATCGGCGAGGAGCTCGGACTGTTGGGTTCGGCCGGCGTGCTGGTCACCTTCCTGCTCATGGTGGGCACCGGCCTTCGCATCGCCCTCGCCGCCCACACCCCGTTCAACAAGCTGCTGGCCGCCGGCCTGACCGCCATCCTCGGCATCCAGGCGTTCATCATCATCGGCGGCGTGATCCGGGTGGTGCCCCTCACCGGCATCACCCTGCCGTTCGTCTCCTACGGCGGCTCGTCGCTGGTGGCCAACTACGTGCTCTTGGCCCTGCTCATCCGGATCTCGGCCGACAACGCCGAGTCCGAGCTCCAGGCGCCGTGAACCGCCAGATCCGCCGGCTGGGCATCGGCCTGCTCGTGCTCTACGCCGCCCTGTTCGTCCAGCTCAACGTCATCCAGGTCCTCCGGGCCGACACCTACAACGACCACCCCGAGAACAGCCGGGCCGTCATCCGGGACTTCAGCCGTCCCCGAGGGCAGATCCTCGCCGCCGACGGGACCGTCCTGGCCCGGTCGGTGCCGGTCGACAGCCCGTTCAAGTTGCAGCGGGAGTACCCCGAAGGGGAGTTGTTCGCCCACGTCACCGGCTACTTCTCCCTCAACGCCGGCACCGACGGCGTGGAGCGGACGTACAACGACGCCCTGGCCGGCCACACTGGTGAGCGGATCGAGGACATCGGCGAGATCCTGCTGGGCGAGCCCCGCACCGCTGACGTCTCGCTCACCATCCCCGCCGACGTGCAGCGCGTGGCCCGCGATGCCCTGGGAGCCACGCGCGGCTCGGTGGTGGCCGTCGACCCCCGGGACGGTTCGGTGCTGGCCCTGTGGAGCTTCCCCAGCTACGACCCCAACGTGCTCTCGAGCGTCGACATCGACGCCGCCCAGGAGGCCCGCGAACGCCTGCTCGCCGACGAGGCCAACCCGCTGCTGGCCCGGAGCTACCGGGAGACCTACTTCCCCGGCTCGACGTTCAAGGTGGTGACCGCGGCGGCCGGCCTGGCCAGCGGCTCGGTCACCACCACCAGCCCCGTCTACCCTACCAGCGACGCCTACGTGCCCCCCCTCACCAGCCAGCCCATCCGCAACTTCGGGGGGGCCACCTGCGGCGGCGCCTTCCCCGACATCCTGCGGGTCTCCTGCAACACCGCCTTCGCCCAGATGGGAGTCGACATCGGCGCCGAGACGTTGGTGACCAAGGCCGAGGAGTTCGGGTTCAACGACGTCCCCCCCTTGGACCTGCCTGCCGCCGCGGCCTCGCCCATCGGCGACGTGGCCTCGTTCCAGCAGAACACCCCGGTGCTGGCCATGACCGCCATCGGCCAGAACGCGGTGCGTTCCACCCCATTGCAGATGGCGCTGGTCGCCGCCGGGGTGGCCAACGGCGGTGACGTCATGGTCCCCCACGTCATGCGCGAGGTCCGGGACAACGAGGGAAGGGTCATCGACAGCTGGGAGCCCGCCAGCTGGACCAGCGCCGTCCGACCCGACGTCGCCGCCACCCTCACCGACGCCATGAGGCGCGTCGTCGAGCAGGGCACCGCCACCCGCCTCGCCGTCCCCGGCGTGCCCACCGCGGGCAAGACGGGAACGGCCCAGCTGGGCAACGGCCTCTCCCACGCCTGGATCGTGGGCTTCGCCCCCGCCGACGCGCCCCGGGTCGCCGTGGCCGTCATCGTCGAGGCCCAGCCCGGGGCCAGCGAGCAGACCGGAGGCCAGGTCGCCGCTCCCATCGCCCAGACCGTGCTCTCCGCCGCGCTGGCGGCCAACCCGGAATGACGTCGCGCCAGCCGGCGGTCCCCCACCGCCGCAGCCACGAGCCCCGCCTAGTCTGAGATCGACATGGCCGACCAGGAACAGCACGTGTTCAGCTCCCGCTACGAGCTGCACCGGAGGATCGCCCGAGGCGGGATGGCCGACGTCTTCCTCGCCCGGGACTCGTTGCTCGACCGGCCCGTGGCCCTGAAGGTCCTCTTCCCCGAGTTCGCCACCGATCCCTCCTTCGTCCAGCGCTTCCGGCGCGAGGCCCGGGCCGCCGCCAACCTCAGCCATCCCAACATCGTGTCGGTCTACGACTGGGGCGAAGAGGACGGCACCTACTTCATCGTCATGGAGTACGTCGAGGGCCGCAGCCTGGCCCAGATCATCCGTGACGAGGGCCGGCTTCACCCCGACCGGGCCGCCGACGTCACCTCCGACATCGCCGCCGCCCTGGGCTTCGCTCACCGCAACGGGGTCGTCCACCGCGACGTGAAGCCGGGCAACGTCATCATCTCGCCCTCGGGCCAGGTGAAGGTGGCCGACTTCGGGATCGCCCGGGCCATCTCCACCCAGGAGAACCTCACGCAGGCGGGCACGGTGATGGGCACGGCGGCCTACTTCTCTCCCGAGCAGGCCCGGGGCGAGAAGGTCGACCCCCGCAGCGACGTCTACTCCCTCGGCGTGGTGCTCTACGAGATGCTCACCGGTCGCCCGCCGTTCACCGGTGACAGCCCGGTGGCGGTGGCCTACAAGCACGTCCAGGAGACGCCCCGGCCGCCGCGAGAGCGCAACGCCGACATTCCCGCCGACCTCGACGCCATCGTGCTTCGGGCCATGGCCAAGAACGCCGACGACCGCTACCCGTCGGCCGAGGACCTCCGCAGCGACCTCCGCCGCTTCCGCCAGGGCGCCACGGTGGAAGCGGCCACCGTCCTGGCGGCCCCGGCCGCCGACGATCGCACCCAGGCGGTGGGTGCACCCGTGGATGCCGGCGCCACCCGCGCCGTGCCTGCGGCCGAGGGCACCCGCACCATGCGCCGGGTCGAGGAGCAGTACTACGAGCCACCGCCGCCTCCTAAGAACAACACCACGTTCATCCTCGTGCTCCTCGCCCTGCTGGCGGTGCTCGCCGGCCTGCTCTTCCTCCTGGCCCGCAGCCTGGGAATGGGCGAGACCGCCGAGGAGGTGAGCGTCCCCACCGTCGTCGACCTCCCCGAGGACCAGGCCCGGCGCCTCCTGGAGGAGGCCGGTCTCGAGGTCGGCCGGGTCGACCGGCGGGAGAACCCCGACGTCGAGGAAGGGATCGTCGTCGCCCAGGACCCCGTGCCCGAGCAGGTGGTCGAGGAGGGCACCCCGGTCAACCTGACCGTGAGCGCCGGCGTGGAGACGGTGACCGTGCCCCGGGTGGAGAACCTCCCCGAGGCCGACGCCCGCCGCATCCTGCGGGACGAGGGCCTGGTGCCGGACGCGCGGGAAGAGGAGCGGGGCGACGTCGAGCCGGGCACGGTGGTGGCCCAGGAGCCTCGGCCGGGCGAGGACGTCCCACCGGGCTCGACCGTCGTCATCACCGTGGCCACCGCCGTGCCCACGGTGGCGGTGCCCGACGTCATCGGCCGGAGCCAGGGCCAGGCCACCAACATCCTCAGCGACGCCGGCTTCCGGGTCCAGGTCCGAGAGGTGCAGGCCACCAACCCGCGGGGCGAGGTCGTCGGCACCGAGCCAGGCCCCAACTCCCAGGTCGAGCCGGAGAGCACCGTGGTCATCATCGTCTCCACCGGTCCCCCGCCGACCACGACCACCAGGCCCACCACCACGACGTCGCGGCCCGGGGTCACCCTCACCACCACGACCACCCGGCCCCCCACGACCACGACCACGACGTCCACCACGGCCCCGTAACCGCCGGCCGAAGCCGGCGGCCGGCACTGGCGACTAGGCGCCGACGGCGGGAGCGGGCGCCACCCGGGCCAGGAAGTTGCGCAGCAGGTCGTGCCCGGAAGCGGTCAGCACCGACTCCGGGTGGAACTGCACGCCTTCCACGTCGTTCTCGCGGTGGCGCAGGCCCATGACCAGGCCGTCGTCCGTCTCGGCGGTGACCTCGAGGACGGCCGGGAGGCTGGCCCGGTCCACCACCAGGGAGTGGTAGCGGGTCGCCTCGAAGGGGTCGGGAAGCCCGGCGAACACCCCTGTCCCTCCGTGGTGGACCAGAGCGGTGCGCCCGTGGACGACCTCGGGCGCCCGCACCACCCGGCCGCCGTAGACCTGGCCGATGCACTGGTGCCCCAGGCACACGCCGAGCACGGGGACCCGCCCACCGAGGTGGCGGATGACGTCGTTCGACAGGCCGGCGTCGTCGGGGCGGCCCGGGCCCGGGGAGATGAGCACCGCCTCGGGAGCCAGGTCGTCGACGGCGGCCAGGTCCAGGGCGTCGTGGCGGTGGACCAGCGGCTCCGCCCCCAGCTCGCCCAGGTACTGGACGAGGTTGTAGACGAACGAGTCGTAGTTGTCGATCACCAGCACCCGGGGGCCCACGGCGGCGAGGGTACCGCCATCGGTCCGTCCGCAGCGTGGCTACTCGTCGCCCTCCGAGAGGAGGTGGACCGCCTTCTCCACGGCACGACGGGCCCGGGTCAGGCGCTTCTCGTCGACCGGCAGCTCGGTCCCCCCGGCATCGATCGATTCCCGGAGACGGACCAGCGCCAGGTCGGCCAGTTCCTCGGCGATGCCCTCCAGGCGGTTGCGGATGTCGTCGAACTCACCGGCCATGCCGGCGGTACCGTACCCCCGCCCTGCGGCGCGCCGGGGCCCGTGCCTGTCCTGCCGGGCCCTATCCTGTCGGCGTGACCAAGCGCCGCCCCGGCAAGCAGACGCGCACGGGCGGACGGACCACCCCGAAGCCGGCCTCGACGAAGAAGGGGAGGGCGCCGGAGGGGACGGGTCGCTACACCCCTCCCATCCCCCGGGTCCAGAAGGTGAGCCCCCGTTGGGTCCCGGCGCTGATGTTCTTCCTCCTCATCGCCGGCGCCGTGGTGATCGTGCTGAACTACTTCACCGTGCTGCCCGGAGGCGCCGACAACCGCTACCTGCTGGTCGGGCTGGCCCTCATCACCGGCGGCTTCGTCGCCGCCACCCGCTACCACTGAGGCCGTCGGCGCCGGCCCGGCGACTTACACCACTGTCATTCTCCCCAGCTTCTTCCACAGGCTGTGGATTACTCCGTCGGGATGACCAGCTCCATCTCGTCCATGCAGTGCCGGGGCGGCTCCGGGTCGTCGGAGATCGCCTCCCGCACCCGCAGCTCCATGCCGCAGGTCGGGCACCGGTAGGTCAGCTTGACCTTGCGCATCTCCCCGGGAGGCGGCGGCTCGGGCGCCGGCCGGGCGAACGAGCCCAGCACGGCGAAGCCGGCCTTGAAGATGAGGTAGCCGACCACCAGGGCGATGAGCACGCTCACGGCGAGGTCCATGACCGTGGACCATGCTACCGACCGCGGTTCCGGCCACCGGGCTGGGGGTACAGCCGCCGCCGTGCCCGGGCCTCCCCCTCCGCGCCACCGGCACGACCGCGTCCGGGAGGTCGCCAGCGCCGGCCTGGGCATCGACGAGCTGCGGCCCGGCCAGGAACAAGCCGTGGCCGCCCTGCTCGAGGGACGGGACACCCTGCTGGTCATGCCCACGGGCTCGGGGAAATCGGCGGTGTACCAGATCGCCGCCGAGCTCATCCCGGGATGGACCGTCGTGGTGTCCCCCCTGATCGCCCTGCAGCAGGACCAGGTGAGCTCCATCGAGGACAGCGACGTGGGCCCGGCCGAGGCCGCCAACTCGGCCATGGGGCTGGGACGCCGGCGCCAGCTCTTCGAGCGGCTGCGTCAAGGTGACCTGGAGTTCGTGCTGGTCGCCCCCGAGCAGCTGTCCAACGGGGAGACCTGGAACGAGCTGCGCACGGCCGCTCCGTCGCTGTTCGTGGTGGACGAGGCCCACTGCATCTCGGAGTGGGGCCACGACTTCCGCCCCGACTACCTCCGCCTGGCCCCGGTGATCGAGGAGTTGGGCCGGCCGCCGGTGCTGGCCCTCACGGCCACCGCCTCGCCGGTGGTGCGCGAGGAGATCGTGGAGAGGCTGAGGCTGAAGGACCCGGCGGTGGTGGTCCGGGGCTTCGACCGCTCCAACCTCCGCCTGGAGGTGGAGAGCCACCGTGAGGAGGGCGACAAGCGCCGGGCCCTGGTCGACCATGTCCGCCGGCTGCCGGCCCCGGGCATCGTCTACGTCGCTACTCGCGCGACGGCCGAGGATCTCGCAGGGAAGCTATGGCAAGAGGGCGTCGAGGCCGTCTACTACCACGGCGCGATGTCGCGGACGGAACGCGAAGAGGCGCAGGCGGCGTTCATGGATGACCGGTTCGACGTGGTCGTTGCTACCACTGCCTTCGGGATGGGGATCGACAAGCCGGACGTGCGGCTCGTCGCTCACTACAACATGCCCGGCACCCTCGAGGCCTATTACCAGGAGGGCGGCCGCGCCGGGCGCGACGGCAAGCCCGCCGACTGCGTCCTCCTGCACGCCTACGCCGACA
>JAHWKL010000096.1 GCA_019347915.1 Actinomycetota bacterium | reverse complement strand
CGGCGTCGACGCCGAACTGCACGGCCAGTTGGCGGGCCACCTCCACGCCGACGGGGTTCAGGTGGATGTCGCTGACGTGGAGGATGGCCACGTCGTCCTCGACGTCCTCGGGGCCGACGACCGTGGCCCGGTAGAGGTTGGCGACCTGCTGGCTCAGGACGTCGACCCGGCCCCGGATGTCCTCGAACCCCTCCACGTGCCTCTGGACGGTCCGAAGCACCTCCGGCGCCCGCTCCAGGGAGCCCTCGAAGCGGGGGTTCAGAAAGGCGTCCTCGTCGTAGCTCGCCCACGCCTGGCCGAGCAGCGCGGCCACGGCGAGCACGCCCCCAGCGGCGCCGGCGCCCACCCAGCTCCAGCGCCGCCCGGGCAGCACGGCGCCGACGACGACGCCGACCAGCAGCGACGTGAGCAGGGCCGTGCGGGCGAAACGGCCGACGAGGGGCACGACGTCGCTGCTCAGGCTCTGGCGCAGCCGGGCCTCGGCACCGGGACGGCCGAGAAGGCTCTGCACCCGTTCGATGTCCAGCTGCTCGACCTGCACGTCGACGGCGAGAGGGGCGTCGTGGGTCGCCGCCGAGATGGCGCCGAGCGGCGGGAGCCCGAGCTGGGTGCGGCCGTCCCAACTCCAGTGGGCCCGCAGCTCGACCCGGCCGGGGCCGAGCTGCCCCTCGGTCGGGCGCCCGATCCCGACGGTGGCGACGGCGGCCACGCCTGCGAGCAGGGCGACGATGAGGAGCGGCCCGGCGCGGCGGGCGACCCGGACGGCCCGTCCTCGGGCGTCACGGGGGGACCGTCGCTCGCGGTTCGTGTCGATGAGGTGCGACGGTAGAGCCGCCGGGCGCCGACGCCACCGGAGCCGCCGACCTCGGTGTCGGCGCCGGCGGCGGCTCCGGGCGTCGCCACGGTGTCCGGGCTACATCGCCGCCACCGGCCGCGGCTGCGGCTGGGCCGCCGTCATGGCTGCCAGCATCTGAGCGAACTCCTCGTGGTTGGGGGCCACGGCGGGCTCGGCGTCGGGCACCGACTCCAGCACCTGGAGGAAGCGCTCCAGCGACGTCCCGCTGGCTGCCGGCAGGTGGGAGGAGAAGATGCGGCTGGGCTGGAGGCGGTGCATCCCGTCGAGCACCTGGGCGAATCGCCGCCGGTCGAGCAGGTGGGCCCACGGCGAGTCGGCCGTGGCCCACGCCCGCATGCCGCCGGCCAGGGCCTCGTGGGGCACCTCGCCGGCGTCCTCGGTGGCCTCGGGCAGGAGGGCCCCGAAGGAGTCGACCGAGAACAGTGAGCCGGTCGCCTCGTCGAGCAGACCGGTCGACATGGGGTTGTCGTACAGCGGCGGGGCCACGGCCCGCAGCGTGCGGTCGCCGACGGGCAGACGGTCACCGACCCGGATGGCGTGCACGCGCTCGAACGGCACCGGCCACCACGACGACATGCGCAGGGCGCTGAAGCCGTGGGTGACGAGGCGGGCGTGGGGGGCCAGCTCGAAGACCCGGCGAATGGCCCCGGTGTGGTCGGCGTCGTCATGGGTGAGCCAGACCCATCGCAGCGCCTGGGGATCGACGACCGAGCTCAGGGCGTCGACGAAGTCGTCGACGTCGGGCCCTATTCCGGTGTCGATCAGCACCGGCTCCTCGGCGAGCAGGACGTAGGCGTTGATGGGGAGGACCCCCAGCCCCGGCAGGGGCAGGTTGGTGGGCAGAACGTGGACGTCGGGTCCAGCCTGGTAGGGAGCATCCATCACCGGGCTCCCGTGGTTGCGTGGCGGATCTGGGTCATCGCCGGTACCTCCTGGTCGTGGAAAGTGGTTCCACCTCCAGGGCGTTCGATCGGGGCTGGTCCCGTTCAGTCAGGACTGAACGACCCAGCGAACCTCGTCGGCGTCGTCGGGTTCGTAGGCGCAGTAGAGGCCGGTGCGAAGCCGGCGGTCGAGCGCCGTCCCCGCCTCGGGCAGGGACTCGGCGAGCTTGGCGGTGGCCGCCCGCAGCGCCCTGGTGACGTTGAGGCGGGCCCGCTCGGCCGCCGACGAGGCCCGGCGGCTGCGCCCGCCCAACCCGAACGCCTGGGCCAGCTGGGCCACCAGCTCGTCGAGCTCGGCCTGGAGCGCCTCGGCCCGCTCGCCGGCGCCGGCCTCCAGGGCGTCGTCGATCTCCGCCCGCAACGCCTCGATGCGGTGGCGGTAGGCGGTCCGGGCCCGGGAGTCGACCAGCTCGCCGGCGTCGCCCAGCTGGCGGCGCAGGCCCGGCTGGCCGGACGCCACGCCTTCCACCCGGTCGACCAGGTCGAGGGTGTGCCGTTCGACCCCCGGGGCCCGCAGGAGCTCGGCCAGGTAGCGCAGGCCCTTGGTGTCGCCCACGCGGGCCCGGGTGTCACCGCAGGCGACCACCCAACCCTGGCCGTCCCGGGCCAGGGTGGCGGTGGGCCGGGCGGTCGGTCTGCTGGCCGCGGGCGTGGTCACGCCCAGGCGCTCGAGGAGGGCCACGTCGCCGGCTGGCAGCACCACGTCCAGCCCGGCCAGGGCCGCCGCCGCCCGGGCCGCCTCCACCCGGGCCGCCGCCCGGTTGCCGGCCCGGTCGTGGAGCCGCACCAGGTCGAGGAGGAGGATGGCCCGCAGGAAGGGCACGCCGGCGGCGGGCAGACGGTCGAGGGCCGTCTCCATCGTCCCGATGGCCGCGGCCAGGTCGCCGCCGGCGGCCAGCACCCGGGCGTGCACGGCGGCGACGCGGGCCTGAAGGCCGGGGACGTCGAGGCGGTCGGCGCGGGCCAGGAGCTCGTCCCAGGCGGTCGCGGCGGCGTCGAGGTCGCCGACGCCCAGCTCCACGTCGACGAGCACGGCGAGCAGCTCCGCCGCCCGCAACCGGTCCTCCCCCACGGCCCGCAGGCCCCGGACGGCCGTGGCCCGGGCCAGGTCGTGGTCACCGCGGGCCAGGTGGAGGCGGGCGGCGGGGAGCAGCGCCTGGAGGTGGCCCTCCTTGCCCAGCAGCAGCATCTCGGCGTCGGCCAGGCGGCCCTGGCGGATGCGGAGCTCGGCCAGGGCGATGGCCGGGTGCCAGCTGGGCATGTGCATGGTGTCCTCGAGCTGGCGGATGGCCCGGCTCAGCAGCGCCTCGGCCTCGGCCCAGCGGCCCAGCTCGCACAGCATCGTGGCCTGGACGGCGTCGCAGTGGTTGCCCAGGATCACCTGGACGCCCGGCGCCTCGCCGATGAGCCCGTGGCGGCGCAGGACGTCGGCCCACGAGCCCGCCCGCTCGAAGTCGGCGGAGTAGTAGCAGGCGGTGAGGAACGAGCACACCGACTTGCCGGCGACCTCCACGTCGTCGGCCGGCCCGCACGCCAGGGCCATGGCCTCGTCCAGCAGGGCCATGCCCTCGGCGATCCGCCCCGTCTGCACGTGGGCCAGGCCGGCGTCGGCCAGGGCCTTGGTCTCCAGGTTCACGTCGCCGAACCGGCGGGCCCGGTCGAGGGCCAGCTCGGCGCCGGCGAGCAGCGCCGCGGGGTCGTCCACGTCGCAGCCGAGGGCGGCCACCGCCACCCATCCCTGCTCGATGCACGGGGGCTCGTCCTCGATCAGGCGGGTGGCCCGCAGGAACCACGCCCGGCCCGCGGTCAGGTTGCCCATGAAGTGCGCGAACAGCTCACCGAGCCGGGCGCAGGCCAGGGCGGCCCGGCGCCGGTCGCCGGCGGCGGTGAAGCCCCGAATGGCGGCGGACAGGTTGGCCGCCGCGGCATCGACCTCGAACGCCTTCAGGGCCTCCTCGGCCAGCTCCACCTGGCGGACGGGGTCGTCGGCGATCGTCGCCACGGTGACAATGGTCGCACGCCAGCGCCGGTCGGAACACCGACGGGCAGGTCGAAGGACCGCCGGCAGGGCCGCGGTTGCGGCCGACGACGTTGCCATATTCCCCTTTTGCAGCTATCAACCTGGCGGTAGGCGGGTAACCACCGGCAACGTCCACCAACGGGGCCGGCAACGGTCGCCCGAAAGGCAGGTTCACCCCATGCGCAGAGTCCTCGTCACGTTCAGCGTGGCAACCATGATGGTCCTCGGCCCGGCGTCGATCGCCGGCGCCGACCACACCGGCTGCGAGCCGCACGCCAAGACCACCCGGGCCCACGCCGCCGTGCCCCATCGCAACCACGGCACCCACCAGGCCCACATGAGCATCCCCTACTGCCCGCCCGACGACGCCCCCCGGCACCGCGTCGCCCAGCACTGAGCCGTCTCCAGACCCGAGCCGGTCACCAGCCCGTTCCCCCTGCGGGCCGGCGACCGGCCAGGCCGCCGGCTTCGGGCCTCGCCTCAGAAGAGCCCGAGGGCGGCGTCGAGCGACCACACCTGCCACGCCGCCGTGCCGAGGACGACCACCTGGATCAGCGCCATCATCGAGTTCTGGCCCTGCTCGGCCCAGTCCTTCACCATGAGGATGAAGTAGGCGGCGTTCAGGGCGAGCCCGGCGGCGGCCGCCAACGGGGTGAGCAGTCCCAGGGTGAGGCCCAGCCCGATGGCCAGCTCCCCGTAGACCACGAGATACGACGCCGCCCGCTTGCGGGGAAGGACCAGGCGGGCGAAGGAGGAGCGGACCACGGGCCACGGGTGCTTCTCGGCCACCGAGGCGGCCCAGTCGATGCCGGCACCGCGTTCCAGCCACGCCCGCTTGTCCTTGTGGCGCCAGCTCTCGAGCCACCACAGACCGATGCCGATGCGCAGCAGCGCCAGCCAGTGCTCGGTGGCGAGGCCGTTGCTCTCCACCGGCGCGACACTACGTCGCGGCAGCCGTCAGGGAGCCGGGAGTACCGTGGCCCGTATGACGATGGACGAGGAGCTGCTGGCCGAGCTGAGGAGCACGAAGGCGGAGATCGACGGCCTGCAGGATCGTCTCAAGGACCTGGTGGCCCGCCTCCGGGAGCAGGGGGCGACGAGCCAGGAGATCGCCGAGGAGCTCCGGGGCTGACCCGGTCGGGTGCCTGTGCTCGTCCTGGTGCACTAGATGCCGAAGTGGACGTCGAGCAGCACCAGGGGCCACACGGCCACGGCGAGGATCGCCGACAACACGTTGGACAGCGAGCCCACGTCATCGAAGAAGCCGTCCCGGGCGGCCACGATCACGCCCACCACGATCCACACCACCACGCCCAGCGACACCTTGTGACGGCCCATCGGGGCCACGGTAGCCCGCCCGTCCCCGGCCTCGGTGGAAGCGGTCGCTACAGCCCCAGGCCCCGCCGTAGGGCCAGGTCCTTGACCCGGGTGGGGACGAGGGCGTCGGCCACCACCCCCAGCCGGGTGTCGGCCCCGATCATGTAGCGCGACCGTGGCCGTCGAGCCGACAGGGCGCCGGCGATCACCTGGGCGACGGCAGCGGCGTCCGGCCGGTTGAACCCCCCGAGGCGAACGCTCGACAACGACAGCCCGTAGCTGTGCTGGTAGCGGGAGCCCTCCCGCCGCTCGATGTCCTCCCGGGAGCGGTCCCAGATCCCGGTGTCGATCCGTCCCGGCTCGACCAGCACCACCTGCACCCCGTCACGCGCCACCTCAATGCGCAGCGCGTCCGACAGCGCCTCCAGGGCGTGCTTGGCCCCGCCGTACCAGCCGGCCAGTGGCAGGGACACCCGTCCCAGGACGGAAGAGATGTTGACGATGCGACCGCCGCCCTGGGCGCGCATGGCGGGCAGGGCGAGCCGGGCCAGGCGCATCGGTGCCACCACCATGGTCTCGAGCAGTGCCCGGGCCTCGTCGTCGGGCACGTCCTCCACCGCTCCGGTCAGCGACGTGCCGGCGTTGTTCACCAGCCCGTAGACCTCGAGCTCGGACATCACCGCCCGGCACTGCTCGGCGTCGTCGACGTCGAGCAGCACGGTGGCCACGTCCACGCCGGCGCCGGCCGCCGCCTTGGCCACGGCCTCGGCCTTGGCTTCCGAGCGCACCGCGCCCACCGAGCGGAAACCCCGCTTGGCCACGGCGAGCACGGTCGCCAACCCGATGCCGGAGTTGGCGCCGGTGGTGAGCACGGTCTTGTTGGGCACCGCGCCACGCTACGGGCCGGCGGTCGACTCCGGGCGAGGGGACGGCCGAGTGGGGTGGGAGCCCCGGAAGACGCCGTCGGGGTCGTAGCGTTTCTTCACCGCTCGCAGACGACGGTACGTGTCGGGCCCGTAGGCCGAGCGCACACGGTCGTGGTCGTCGTGGTCGAGGAAGTTCACGTAGGCCCCGGCACTCCGGGGGGCCACGGCGGCGAAGAACCGTCGAGCCCAGGCGATCTCGTCCTCACCGTCGGGCTGTCCCGGAACCCAGGCGGCGTGGACGTTGAGGTTGTGGGTCGCCTGGCGGTGCGAGTAGGCGGTGGCGTCCTCGGCCACCTCGGCCACCGCGCCGCCGAGGTGGAACAGGACCGCGTAGCTCCACGGCGAGCGGATCTGGGAGGCGTGGTCGACGAGGCTCTGGACGAGGGCGTCGTCCAGTGGCGGCAGGTTGGCCGACTTCAAGTAGTAGTGCCATCCGTGGGGGACGGTGGCGTCGAGGAGTGACTGGAGCGCGGTGTAGGGCCGCAGCCCGACCAGGTCGAGCAGCGGCCGGCCGAGGCTGCGCAGGGGCCGCAGCGCCCGCTCGCCGGCGGCGGCGTCGCCCACGAAGCACATGGTGACCATGCACACCGGCCGGCCGTGCAGCTCGATGGGCAGCGCCGGCAGGGGCGGGACCCGGCGCAGGGTGACGATGGTGGCCACCTCGGGCGGTGTGCCCGCCACGTAGTCCCGGTAGCCGGCCAGGACCTCGGGGGCATCCTCGAGCGGCCACAGCACCGACCCGGCCAGCACCTCGGGCCCGACGGGGTGCAGCCGGTAGGTGAAGGAGGTCACCACGCCCAGGTTGCCGCCTCCTCCCCGCAGTCCCCAGAACAGGTCGGGATGGTCCCGCTCGCTGGCGGTGACGGCCGTCCCCTCGGCGGTGACCACCTCGGCCGAGGCCAGGTTGTCAACGGTCAGCCCGTGCCGGCGCATCAGCCAGCCGATGCCTCCTCCGAGGGTGAGGCCGCCGATGCCGGTGTGGCTGACCACCCCGCCGGTGGTCGCCAACCCATGACGTTGGGTCTGCTCGTCCAGCTCGCCCCACAGCACACCCGGCTGGGCCCACGCGGTCGCCCGGTCGGGGTCCACCTCGATCTCCTTCAACGGCGACAGGTCGATGACAAGCCCGTTGTCGCACACCGCGCTGCCGGCCACGCCGTGACCACCGCCACGCACGGCCAGCACCAGCTCCTGCTCCCGGGCGAAGCGCAGGGCAGCGGCCACGTCACCGGCCGAGGTGCAGCGGGCGATGAGCGCCGGCCGGCGGTCGACGGCCCCGTTCCACACGGCGCGGGCGGCGTCGTAGCCGTCGTCGCCCGGCGCCACCAGCCGGCCTTCGAAGCTGGGGATGACCATCGTCGTCGCGGCCGAAGCCGAGGCCGCGGCCGGCGCCGGCATGGGGGACACCGCGGCGGTCCCGTGCGAGGCGGCTGCCGGCGGCGGGGCTCGGCGCCGGTTCCAGGTGGGCAACGCTCGAGCGAGGTGCCGGGGGCCCGTCACCTGGACGTGCCCGGCGCGCAGGGCGTCGCCCCACTCGATCTGACCCAGGTGCCAGCGGGCGAACGCCCGCGGGTCCTGGACGACGACGACCAGGTCCTCCTCGAAGCCGGGATGGGTGTGGCAGAGCTCGGCGTCGTGGTGCTCGATCAGCAGCCACAGCCGCGTGCGGGGCGAGGGCTGGCCAAGGAAGTCGAAGCGGACCACCACCCGCTGGTCGGGGAGGCGGTCACGCTGGAGGTAGCCGGTGCACCACGCCCACAGCACCACGTCGGGGCTGGAGGTCGCCGGCGCCACCTCCAACCACCGCAAGCCCCAGTCGCCGATGCTCTGGAGCACGCCCCAGAGCTCACGGCCGGACCGGGTCAGCTCGTAGAGCGAGCCGTTGCCGTCGGGCTTGGGACGGATGTGGATCACCGCGGCGCGCTCCAGTTGGTGCAGCCGCTTGGACAGCAGCGTGCGGGACAGGCCCGGCGCGCCCGCCGCCAGCTCGCTGAAGGTCGTGCACCCGTACAGCAGGTTGCGGAGGATGACCAACGTCCACCGCTCGGAGAGGATCTCCGAGGCCCGGGCGATGGGGCAGAACTGGCCGTAGCTCCGCATGAGGCCAGTGTGCACCGCTCCCCCGACCGCCGCTAGTTCACATCGTGAACCCCGGCTTGGGCCGTGGTTCAGATCTTGTCCTTGTCACCTCCGCCGCCCAGCCGGATGATCGTCCCATGACCCACGACACCCGCGAGGAGCCGACCGTGACCGCCGCCAAGCGTCGCGATGGACACAGCTGGGAGGGCGTGTCCGTGGCCGCTGAGCGCTACGAGCGGGACCTCGTACCCGCGCTGTTCGAGCCGTGGGCCGACGTGCTTGTGGACATCGCCGGCGTCGGGCCCGGCGATCGAGTGCTCGACGTGGCCTGTGGAACTGGCGTGGTTGCCCGCGGTGCCGCCCGGCGCGTCAGGCCAGGTGGACACGTGTGCGGACTCGACGTCAACGAGGACATGCTCGCCATCGCCCGCCGCGCCAGCGCCGACATCGAGTGGCGACAGGCGAGTGCGAGCCGTACCGGCCTGCCGGACGCCTCCTTCGATGCCGCCTTCTGCCAGCAAGGCTTGCAGTTCTTCCCCGATCGGCTGGCCGCCCTGCAAGAGATCCGCCGTGTCCTCGCGCCCGCCGGCCGGGCGGTGCTGGCCACATGGTGCGCCGCCGACGGCGGAGACACCGGTTACGCCCCCATCGCACAGGCACTTCGACGCCACCGGCCCGACGACCCCGACCCACTCGAGTTCATCGCCGCCATCTTCGGCCTCAGCGACGGCACCGAAGTGGCGCGGCTCGCCGAGGCCGCCGGCTTCGATGACGTCTCCGTCGACCGAGGCACGATCACGGTGAGGTTCCCGTCGGCCGAGGCCTGGGTGGAGGCCTTCCTCGACGCCGCGCCGGTCCCGAGCGTCGCAAGCCTGGCCCCCGGCACCCGGGCCGCGATCGTCGCCGACGCCGCCACCGCCCTGCGGCCGCACATCGACGCGACCGGCCTTACCTTCCCCCTCCACACCAACATCGTCTTGTGTCGCGCCCAACGAACGAGCTGCTGACGTCTACGGACACGACCCGATCGACGTTCAGGCCGTCGGGGAAGCGGCACGAAGCGCTCCATAACACTCGCCGAGAATGCCCGACCGACACGGGCCCGAGCCGCACCGAGGTGCCGCTAGCGCGGGGGTCGAGCGGCGGCGGCCAACAGCTCGCCGTCGGGCGTCAGGAGCACCGAACGTCGATCGTGATGGCGCCGGTCTACGACGACCCGGCAGTAGGGAGCGCCATGAGTCACTTGACGCGCCGCGCGTTCTGTTCCACGCGTCGCGGGGCGCGGAGGGCGTCCAGATCGCCGACTCGGGCGCGAGCCGCGAGGTCATCGGCGGAGCCGTGCTCGCGGTAGTTGCCTGCCATCTAACCGCACCTCGTAAACGCTCCAGGCGACGGCAGGCCGAGCGTTACGGGGCGCACGTTCTGGGACAGCTT
>JAHWKL010000095.1 GCA_019347915.1 Actinomycetota bacterium | reverse complement strand
GAACTCGCTCGGCCAGCGGCTCGTCGGTCTGCTGGCCGCCCACCGTCACCGCGTTCTCGTCGACCCCCAGCGGCTGGTCAGGCGGATAGGCCGGAGGCAGCTTGTCGTCGTCGAGGGACTCGGAGTAGTTGGCGTCGTCGGAAGCGTTCGAGTCGGTCACGCCGGCGAACCTACCCCGGCCGGCGCCCCCCGCCTCCCCGTCCCCGCCTCATCCGGCGTCGAGCGCCTCCCGCAGGCCGGCCACGAAGTCGCCCGCGGCCTCGGGGCCGCCCCCGTCGAGCAGGGCCCGCAACAGGGCCGAGGCCACGACCACCCCGTCGGCCTCGGCGCACACCTCCACTGCCTGCTGCGGCGTGGACACGCCGAAGCCGATGAGCACGGGCTTGTCGGTGACCGCCTTGAGCCGCTTGGCCATGACGCCGGCCGAGGCGGCCACGCTGGCCCGCTCGCCGGTGACGCCCATCCGGCTGACGCCGTAGACGAAGCCCCGGGAACGGCCGGCGATCTCGGCCAGGCGCCCGTCGGGGGTGACGGGGGCGGCCAGCAGCACGGTCTCGACCCCGGCGGCGGCGGCCTCGGCCTCCCACGGGCCGGACTCCTCGAGGGGCAGGTCGGGGAGGATGGCCCCGGCCACGCCGGCGGCGGCCAGGGAGCGGGCGAAGCGCAGGTCGCCCATGCGGAAGGCCAGGTTGTAGTAGGTCATGGCGACCAGCGGCACGCCCACGTCGATCCGGGACAGCTCGGCCAGGATCGACTCCGGCGTGGTGCCCCGGGCCAGCGCCCGGATGGAGGCCTCCTGGATGGTGGGCCCGTCCATGACCGGATCGGAGAACGGGATACCCACCTCCACCGCGTCGGCGCCGGCGGCGACCACCGCCTGCACCACGTCGGTCCAGTCCGGCGACAGCCCGCCCGTCACGTAGGGAACGAGCAGCTTGGCCCCCTCGGACCTCCGCCGGCGCAGCTCGGCCTCCAGCCGGCCGGTCATCCGCCGGCTCCTGCGCCGGGGTCACCCTTCAGCAGCCGCATCACCTCGACGGCGTCCTTGTCGCCCCGACCGCACAGGTTCACCAGCACGGTGGATCCCGAGGGGATGCCACGTCCCGCCTCCCGCATGACCCAGGCCAGGGCGTGCGCCGGCTCGAGGGCGGGGATGATGCCCTCGGTCCGGCTCAGCAGCTGGAAGGCCTCGAGCACCGCACCGTCGGCCACGGTCGGGTACTCGGCCCGGCCGGCCACGGCCAGGTGGGCGTGCTCGGGGCCCACACCCGGGTAGTCCAGACCGGCGGAGACGGAGTGCGCCTCCTTGACCTGCCCGTGCTCGTCCTGGAGCAGGAGGCTCTTGGAGCCGTGGACCACGCCCGGCAGGCCCCGGCCGATGGCGGCGCCTCCCTCGGGCTGCACGCCCACCAGGCGGGCGTCGGTGTCGACGAAGCCGGCGAAGATGCCGGCGGCGTTGGAGCCGCCACCCACGCAGGCCACCACCACGTCGGGGATGCCGCCGTCGAGCAGCGCTGCCGTCTGGGCCCGGGCCTCGTCGCCGATGACCCGCTGCAGCTCGCGCACCATCCACGGGTAGGGATGCGGCCCCATCACCGACCCCAGGCAGTAGTGCGTCGTCTCCACCGAGGAGACCCAGTCCCGCAAGGCCTCGTTGATGGCGTCCTTGAGCGTCCGGCTGCCCGAGGCGACCGGGCGCACCTCGGCGCCCAGCAGGTTCATCCGGAACACGTTGAGGGCCTGGCGCTCGACGTCGACCTCGCCCATGTAGACGATGCAGTCGAATCCGAACAGGGCGGCGGCGGTGGCGGTGGCCACACCGTGCTGGCCGGCCCCGGTCTCGGCGACCAGCCGACGCTTGCCCATCCGCCGGGTCAGCAGGGCCTGGCCCAGCACGTTGTTGATCTTGTGGGAGCCGGTGTGGTTGAGCTCGTCCCGCTTGAGCAGCACCCGCACGCCCAGGCGCTCGGACAGGTTGCGGGCCTCGGTGAGCGGCGAGGGGCGGCCGGCGTAGTCGCGCAACAAGGCGTCGAGCTCGGCGCGGAAGCCGGCGTCGCCCCACGCCTGGCCGAACGCCGCCTCGAGCTCGAGGCAGGCGGGGACCAGCGCCTCGGGCATGAACCGACCCCCGAAGTCGCCGAAGCGCCCGTCGTCCCCGGGGCGGCCCATGCCCGCCCCGCCGATGGTCTCTCCCATGGTCATCCCTGCTCCTGCCAGTCGTAGGGGGCGGCGTTCTCTGGCTCCCATCCCGGTGTGGCCGCCTGCTTGGCCGCCGACACGAAGGCCCGCACCAGGCGGGCGTCCTTGTGGCCGGGGGCCGCCTCCACGCCGCTCACCACGTCGACGCCCCACGGTCGCACCCGGGCGATGGCCTCGGCCACGTTGCCGGGGTGGAGCCCGCCGGCGACCACCAGGCGCTGGCCGGCGGGCACGTCCCCGGCCAGCGACCAGTCGAAGACCTTGCCCGAGCCGGGCCGGGCGCTGTCGATCATCACCACGTCGGCGCCGTGCTCAGCAGCATCGGCGATACGGGGGTCTCCGGCAGCGAAGGCCTTGATCACCACGGGGACCCGGGCCCGCACCCACTGGGTCTGCTCGGACGTCTCCCGCCCGTGGAGCTGCGCCGCCCGCAGGCCGGTGGAGTTCACCACCTCGACCACCCGCTCGGGAGCATCGTCGCGGAAGACCCCCACGGTGAGCACCTCGGCCGGCAGCCGCCGGACGATGTCGCGCACGAGGTTGACCGCAACCTGCCGGGGCGAGGGAGCGAAGATGAAGCCGACGGCGTCGGCGCCCATGGCCACCGCCAGCAGGGCATCGGCCTCGCTCGTGGTCCCGCAGATCTTCACGAAGGTCATACGCCCCTCGGCCGGCAGCGCAGCGACTCGACGGCCGGCTCGGGGTCGGCGCTGGTGACCAGCCACTCGCCGACGAGCACGGCGTGGTAGCCCCCGTCGGCCAGCCGCTGGGCGTCGTCGGGCCCGGCGATGGCGGACTCGGCCACTCGCACCACACCTTCGGGCAGGCGGCCGGCCAGCCGCAGGGCGAGGTCACGGTCGACGGTGAACGAGGTGAGGTCGCGCTGGTTGACGCCCACGATCGACGCCCCGGCGGCCAGGGCCCGGTCGACCTCGTCGCTGTCGTGGACCTCGACCAGGGCGTCGAGACCCACCGTGGCCGCCGTGTCCAGCAGGCCCTGCAACTCGTCGTCGTCGACCGCGGCCACGATCACCAGGACGGCGTCGGCGCCCATGATGCGGGCGTCGAGGACGTCGCGGCGGTCGACGGTGAAGTCCTTGCGCAGCACGGGCATCGAGCAGGCGGCTCGGGCCTCGGCCAGGTCGGCGGGAGACCCGCCGAAGAACTCGGCGTCGGTGAGCACGGACAGGGCGGCGGCGCCCCCGGCCTCGTAGGCCTTGGCCAGGTCGGCGGGGACGAGATCGGGTGCCAGGTCGCCACGCGAGGGGGAACGCCGCTTGATCTCGGCGATCACGCCCAGGCGCTCCTCAGCGGCCAGGGCGGTGGCGAAACCACGCGGTGGCGGCGACGCCAGCGCCGCCTCCAGCAGGGCGCCGACCGGACGCTCGTCCGCAGCGGCCAGGGCCCGGTGGGCCGACACGATGCGGTCGAGGTAGGTCGGCACCGCCGAATCCTACCGGCGGGCTTCAGTCGTCCTGGCTGGCCCGGGACAGGGCCAGGAGGGGCAGCACGACGAAGCCCAGGCAGGCGAGCACGAAGGTGGCCACCGACAGGGCCAGCACCCCCGCTGAGCCCAGGACCACGCCTGCGGCCAGCAGGGCGACCGACGCGGTGAAGGCGAGCACCGGCGCCAGCGTCACCGCCCGAGCCCACGGGGACTCCACCACCGGGTCGTGGCGGTAGGGGACGTCGGGCATGTCGAGGGGGTCGACGTCGTCGTCCTCGGTGTCGAAGGGGCGGAACCCCTCGTCGGGGGCCTCGGCTGCCGGTGCCGCCAGCCCGGAGGCCCGGTCGTAGGCGGCCCGGCGCCGCTGGTCGCCGAGCACGCTCCACGCCTCGTTGATGGCCCGCATCCGCCGCTCGGCCTCGCCCCGGGGCCCGGCGCCGGCGCCGGCGAAGTAGTCGGGATGGTGCTGGCGGGCCAGGCGCACGTAGGCCTGCCGGATCTGGGCGGCGGGGGCATCGGGGGCGACGCCCAGCACCTCGTAGTGCGTCACGACCCGAGACTACGAGCGCCGGGCTCTGGCCACGCTGCGGCGTACATTTGTCTCGACAAGGAGGTGGCGGTGGGGCCGAGCCGTGACGGCAGCGACGACGCACTCCCTCACCGGCTGCTCGATGACGCCACCGTCGAGGCACTCGTCGCCGGGGACACCGGAGCGGGCACGGACGACCTCGCCGGGTTGTCCGCCTTCCTGGAGGAGGTCCGGGCACTGGGGGAAGGTCCGCCGCCGCCTCCGTCGGCCGCCCTGGCCGGGATGCTGGCCGGCGAGCCCGAGCCGGGGGCCGGCAGCGCCCTGCGACTGGTGGGCGACGAGGGCGGCCCTGCGAGGCCTCCGGCGGCCGCGAACGGCCACCGCCGCCGAGCCGGTGCGGGGTCGAGGCAGCCGTCGGCGGGCGTGGTGGCCAGGGCCGCCGTCCTCGCCTTGGTGGCCACGGCGGGCGTGACCGGTGCCGCCGCCGCTCGCCTGCTCCCGGACCCGGCCCAGCGGGCGGTGAGCACGGCCATCGAGACGATCACCCCCTTCCAGGTCCCTGGGGCGAGCAGCGGCGACGCCGGCGAGGCCATGGCCCGCCAGGGGGAACCGTTCAGCCCCGGGGAAGGCGACGGGCCGCTCGCGCCAGCAGGCGGCCCGGACGGGCAGAGCGGTGACGGGCCGGTCGACCGGCCGGGAGCCGGCGAGGGGGCCGAAGGCCGGGCTGCCCTCGATCCGACCATGAGGCGGGACCCCTCAGGCGAACGGGGCGGCCCACGACCGGGCCCGGCGGTGACCGGCAACGGCACCACCGTGCCCCCGGGTTCGGGGGCGCCGGGGAGGGTGCCGGCAACCACGGGACGGGAGGGTGCCGCGCCGGGTGCCGCCCCACCCGCGGGAGGGCGCACCTACACGGCCACCCTGAGGGCGAGCGCCGACCCCGGCCCACCGGGGGACCCTGACGGCTCCGGTCGGGCATCGGTGACCGTCCACCTGGGCAGGGAGCTGCTGTGCGTGGCCGTGACCACCTCGGGGATCGCTCCGGTGACGAGCGTCCACCTCCACCAGGCGTCAGCCACCTCGGCGCAACCGATCGTCAGCGGTCGGCCACCGGCCAGTGGCGGGAGCCGGCAGTGCTTCGGCGTGGCCCGCGAGGTCCTCACCAGGGTCAGCACCGACCCGGCCGGTCACTACGTCGAGGTCCACAACGCCGAGTTCCCCGAGGGCGCCCTGAGGGGGTTCCTCGCACCGTAGGCACGTGAGCGCCCGCCGCCCGCAGGCTCAGGACCCGACGCAGAACTACTTGCGCGTCGCCAGGCCCTTCCACCTGCGAGGTTCCTCACTAGATCGGGCAAGTAGTTCTGCGCCGGGCCCTCAGGGCGCCGTGGTGCTGGTCGCGGGCGGGGAGGGGCCGGGACCCCCCGGCACGGTGGTGTCCCCGGGGACGGCCGTCTCCGGCGGCGCCGGCGGCTGGCAGTCGGGCGGGGTGATCGGGAGGACCTCTCCCGAGCCCAGGGTCACGGTGAGCATCTGGGGGCCGGGCATCCGGCAGACGAGGACGAAGGTCACGTTTCCCGCCTCGTCGGTGACGGCCGCCGGTGGCGGCTCCAGGGCCCACCCGGTGCCGGGTTGCACGGAAACCGGTACCGCCGGCCGGGGGACGGCGACCACCACACCCTCACCGTCCACCTCCTGGGTCGCCACCCGCACCCGCAGGCTGGTCCGCTCCCCCACCGTGGGGGGATCGGGCGCCACCGCGGTGTCGATCACCAGTGGCGGGAAGCGCTCGACGGTGACGACGACGCCGTCGGTGCCACCGGCGCCGACGAACAGCAGCTGGGGCTCGACGGTGGCCAGGTCGGGCTGGCGCCAGGCCCGGACCCGGTAGCGCCCGCCGAGGACGCCGGCCACGGTCCAGGTGCCGTCCTCGCCGGCGACGACGTCGACGCTCGCCACCTCGTCGCCGACCAGCCGCTCGGCCCGCACCACCGCCCCGGCCACCGGCCCGTCGGGCCCGTCCACCCGGCCGGCGAGCGTGGCCGGGCCCGGCCCGACGACGACCGGGGCGGTGGTGGTGGTGCCCGGCACCGCCGCCAGCGGCACCGTGCTGTAGTCGACGGCGACGGTGGTGTTGGTGGGCAGCGTCGAGCTGGTCGTGGGCGGGACGAGGGGTTCGAACTCGTTGCCCGAGAGGCACGCCGTTCCCGCCACCAGGCCCGCCACGGCCGCCGCGGCGAGGAGGTTCGCCGGCGAGCGGCGCCGGCGGTGCATCAGGGGACCAGCGGCAGGGTCTCCACCCGAGCCGGAGCCTCGCCGCCGTCCCACCGCACCACGACCTCGACCGGGGGCTCGACGTCGCGGCGGACGTACGCCAGCCCCACCGGGGCCCGGCGGGCCAGCGACTCGCCGACGCTGGTGAGCGTGCCCACCTCCTTGCCGTCGACGACCACGGCGGCGCCCACCGGCGGCAGCACGTTGGTGGCGACCACCACGCCTCGGAGCTGGCGGGGCACCTTGGACCCCCGCGAGTCGATGCGGGCAACCAGCTCCTGGCCCGTGTAACAGCCCTTGGTGAAGCTGACCGTGCGCTCGACGATGCCGGCGGTGGCGGGGATGGTGGAGGCGTCGAGCTCGGCGCCCATGCGGGGCACGCCGGCCTCGATGCGCAGCGCCTCGTAGGCGTCAGGGGCGACCACGGGGACGCCCTCGGGCACCTCGGGCCGGGGACCGAGCAGGTCGAAGCCGGGGACCCCGGGCGTCTCCGGAGGAACCCGCAGGATGCCCGCCGGGGGCTCGGCCAGCTCGGCGCTGGCGGGGCCACGGACGGCCACGCAGCGCCAGTCGAGCACCTGCAGCTCGCACCGGGTCCGCAGCATGAACCGCTCGAGGCGCTCGACGACCGCCTCCCCCCAGCCGGCGTCGGTGTCGAGGACGATCTCGTCCTCGGCCACCCGGGTGAGCCGCAGCAGGGCCTCCATCTTGCCCTGGGGCTGGAGGAGCAAGGAGAAGGCGGAGCTGCCCACGTCGACGGCGGCCACGTCCTGGCTGAGCTGTCCCTGGAGGAAGGACACGGTGTCGGGCCCGGTGGCCCGCACGAAGTCACGGGGCAGCTCGAAGGCGCCCACCTCCTCCCGCAGGGCCACGGCGTCGGGGCTGGCCACCATCACGGTCCTCCTTGCTCGTGGGAACAGCGGCGGGCCGCCCGCATGCGCCGCGCCGCCGGCACCGCCGCCAGCAGGGCGGCGGCCTTGTTGCGGCACTCCTCGTCCTCGGCCTCGGGGTCGCTGTCGGCCACGATGCCGGCGCCGGCCTGCACCGAGCCCATCCCTCCGGCCACCACCATGGTGCGGATGGCGATGGCGGTGTCCAGGTTGCCGGAGAAGTCGAGGTAGCCGACCACGCCGGCGTAGGGACCCCGCTTCACCGGCTCGAGCTCGTCGATGATCTCCATGGCCCGGACCTTGGGGGCGCCCGAGACGGTGCCGGCCGGAAGGGTGGCCCGCAACACGTCGACCGGGCCCAGCCCGGCCCGCAGGCGACCCGACACCTGCGAGGTCAGGTGCATCACGTGGCTGTAGCGCTCGAGGGTCATGAGCTCGTCGACCTCGACCGTGCCGCAGTCGGCCACGCGACCCACGTCGTTGCGGGCCAGGTCGACGAGCATGACGTGCTCGGCCACCTCCTTGGGGTGCTCCCGCAGCTCGGCGGCCAGGCGCCGGTCGTCGCTGTCGCTCTCCCCTCGCCGGCGGGTGCCGGCGATGGGACGGGAGACGACCCGCCCGTCGAGCAACTGGACCATGGGCTCGGGTGAGGCACCCACCACGGTGACCTCGGGATGGCGGAGGAAGTACATGTAGGGGCTGGGGTTGACCTGGCGCAGCACCCGGTAGACGTCGAAGGGATCAGCGTCGAGCTCGACGTCGAATCGCTGGGAGACCACCACCTGGAACACGTCGCCGTCGACGATGTGCTCCTTGGCCACCTCCACCGCCTTGCGGTAGGCGGCGCCACCCATGGTGGAGCGCACCGGCGGAAGGGGATCGCCCGGGTCCGGCGGGTCGAACACCGGCTCGTCGGCGGGACGGGCGCCGTCGGCGGCGAGCTCGTCCAACCGCCGCACGGCGGCGTCGTAGGCGGCGTCCAGCTCGTCCGGACCGGCGCCCGGCGCCACGAAGACGTTGTCGATGAGCGTCACCCGCTGGCGCCAGTGGTCGTAGGCGGCGATCTGGCCGATCACCGACAGCACGGCATCCGGGTACCCCTGGTCGTCGGAAGGGACGTCCGGCAGGCGCTCGACCTCGCGCACGACGTCGTAGCCGAGGTAGCCGACGATGCCACCGTGCAGGGGCGGCAGCTCCGGTAGCGACGGCGAGCGGTAGGCGTCGAGGAGGGCCTCGACCGCGGCCAGCACGCCGGCGTCGAGGGGCACCGACGCCGGCAGCCGCCCCTCGACCTCCAGCCGGCCCGAGCGCGACACCAGCGTGGCCTGCGGCCGCCTGCCGACGAACGAGAACCGGCTCCAGCGCAAGCCGTGCTCCACCGACTCCAGGAGGAAGCCGGGACCGTCGCCCACGATCCGGGAGAAGGCGGCCACCGGGGTGATCAGGTCCCCCAGGACGTCGCGCCACACCGGGACCACGGCGTGGTCGCGGGCCAGCGACCGGAACTCGTCCCTGCTCGGGCGCAGCATGGGACCGGGGCGGGTCAGCCCGACCCGAAGCGACGGAAGAAGCAGGTGCGCTCGCCGGTGTGGCAGGCGCCCTTGCCCTCCTGCTCCACCACGAACAGCAGGGTGTCGCCGTCGCAGTCGTAGAAGGCCTCGCGCACCCACTGGCGGTCGCCGGAGGTGTCGCCCTTGGCCCACTCCTCCTGGCGGGAGCGGCTCCAGAACACGGTGCGCCCGCTGTCCAGGCTGCGACGCAACGTGGCGGCGTTCATGTAGGCCAGCATGAGCACCTGGCCACTGCTCTGCTCCTGGACGATGGCCGGCACCAGGCCGTCGGCGTCGTAGCGGACGGCGGCCAGGTCGGCCTCGTCGGCGGTGATGGGCGTGGCCGCAGGCACGGGGTCATGCTAGGACAGGTTTCGCCCTTGTTCGCTCGCTGCGCTCGCTCCACTCGGGCGAGTTTGATGGTGCTCCGGGCGCGGCGAAGCCGCCGCCCTCCGCGCTGTCCTTTCCCGGCCGCCATCCAGAGGGGCCGCCTCCGGCGGCGGGTGTGGCCGGCGGCATTGCGCCCCATCGCTCGCCGCGCTCGCTCCGATCCCGGCGCTGCGCAGCCGCCAGGCGGAGCAGCAACGAGGGCTGGTCCAGCTCCGTGCAACGGGCGCCGGCGGATTATCGCCGAGGGGCAACGCTGCGCAGCCGCCAGGCGGAGCAGCAACGAGGGCTGGTCCAGCTCCGTGCAACGGGCGCCGGCGGATTATCGCCGAGGGGCAACGCTGCGCAGCCGCCAGGCGGAGCAGCAACGAGGGCTGGTCC
>JAHWKL010000094.1 GCA_019347915.1 Actinomycetota bacterium | reverse complement strand
CCCGGGCGGCCACCGCTGCCCTGCTGTCCCCGACCGCGGTCAACCGGTGCCGGCCACGAGGCGGTCGAGCAGGGCGTCCTGCGAGCGCTCCAGGCGCTGGATCCTGACGAGCACGTCGGCCCGGTGGCGGGCCATGGCGTCGGCGTGGCGCTGGGCCTGGTGATGCTCCTGACCGGCGACGGGCGTCTCCGACACGAGCGCACGCAGGCGGGCGTCGTCGGCCACCTCGCCCAGGCAGGCCAGTTGCTCGTCCACCACCGCCAGCTCCTCGCGTAGCTCCTTGAGCACGGTCGCCCCGTGAGACAGCTTTCGCTCCAGCAGTGACCGTGTCACAGCAGAGAGTGTAAACCCGACCGGACCCTTCCCTTCGACATCATCTCCCCCGCCCGCTGACACACTGACGGCGTGCGACGGCTCCTCCTGCTGGGGTTCATCTGGGGATGGTCGTTCCTGTTCATCAAGGTCGCCGTCGGAGGCATGACCCCGACCACGGTCGCCGCCGCCCGCATCGCCCTCGGGGCCCTCGTGCTCCTGGCGGTGCTCCGTGTCCGGCGTCTGGCCCTTCCCACCGACCGCACGTCGTGGCGGCACTTCGCGGTGGCGGCGCTGTTCGGGAGCGCGCTCCCCTTCTCCCTGCTGGCTTGGGGCGAGGAACGGATCACCTCCGCCCTCACCGCCGTGCTCAACGCCGCCACTCCTCTCTTCACCGCCCTGATCGGAGCCGTGGTGCTGCGTGAGCGGTTGCGACCGTTGCAGTCCGCCGGCCTGCTCGTGGGCCTGGCCGGGGTTGCGGTGGCCGCCGGCGTCGGCAGCGGTGACCTGGCCGGCTCGTCGCTCACCGGGTCCCTTGCTTCGGTGAGCGCCGGCGCCTGCTACGCCGTGGGCTTCATCTACATGAAGCGAAACCTCATGGACCTCCCTGCCGAGGTCGCCGCCACCGGGCAGCTGATCGCCGGCGCCACCATGCTGGCGCCGTTCGCGCTGTGGACCACGGCGACCGAGGGCATCGACCTGGCCCCCCACCGGCTCGTCGCCATCGGCCTGCTCGGCGCCGTGGGCACCGGCGTGGCCTATGTCCTGAACTACCGCGTGGTCGCCGACCTGGGCCCCACCAAGGCGTCGCTTGTGACCTACGTCATCCCGGTCGTGGCCGTGGTCGTCGGCGTCGTGGTGTTGGGCGAGCCCTTCCGGCTGCGGCTGCTCGCCGGCGGACTGCTGATCGTGGCCGGCATCTCCTCGGTGCACCGCCGGCTGCGGCTGCCCCGCCGTCGCCCGGTGACGCCGGTCGGCGGCGCCTGGGCCCTCGCCGGGGTGGTCGCGCTCGCCGGGCTCCTCGCCGGCTGCGGGCTCGACCGATCACGGGAGTCGGCCGGCTGCGGGCCGGTGGTGGAGGAGGACCTCGACCCGGGCTCGCAGCTCCACCTCCTGCCCGGGGCGCCGGAGCCGGAGTACCTGTCCGATCCTCCGACGTCCGGCCCCCACCTGGCCGGCCCCGCTCCCCGAGGGGTGCTCACGTCGCCCCTGGGCCGACCCGTCCAGGTGCAGGTGCTGGAGCAGGGCGGCGTGGTCGTCCAGCACCGGGACCTCGACGAGACGGCCGTCGAGGCGCTCCATGGGCTGGCCGGTGACCACGTCGTCGTCGCGCCCGGGCCCAGCCTCCCCAGCCCCGTCGTGGCCACCGCCTGGGGGCGCAAGCTCACGTGCGAGGACGCCGACGTGGAAGCGCTGCGCCGCTTCGTGGACGCCTCCCTCGAGGAGTCAGCCGACGAGGTCGACGACGGAGGAACGGGGGCACACTGACGAGCCGTTAGCTTGGCACGGTGACGGCCGAGATCGACCTGGCGGCATGGGGCATCGACACGGGGTACTGGGACGCCGGCGGCCGCTGGCAACGCCCCGATCCATCGTCCCTGGACGCCGTAGCCGCCGCCATGGGAGCCCGCCCGGGAGACGGCGGCCCGCCGGCCGGCCCACCCCTGTGGTTCGTGGGCACCGGCAGCCAGGACCGCCTGCTGGGGCCGTGTGACCTGGTGCTCGAGGACGGGACCGACCTCGGCACGGTGACGGCCCTGCCGCCCGACCTGCCCGCCGGCTACCACGACCTGCACCCCCTCGACGGCGGCCCCAGCACCCGTCTGGTCGTCAGCCCCCGCCGGTGCCACCTGCCTACCGACCTTCGCATCTGGGGGTGGGCGGTCCAGCTCTACGCCGCTCGGTCCAGCGCCAGCTGGGGAATCGGCGACCTGGCCGACCTCGAGCGGTTGTCCCGGTGGGCGGCCGACCACGGCGCCGGGGTCATCACCATCAACCCCCTCCACGCCGCCGGCCCGGCCGCACCCCAGCAGCCCAGCCCCTACTACCCGTCGAGCCGTCGCTGGCGCAGCCCGTTGTACCTGCGGGTGGAGGACGTCCCCGGGGCGGCCGGGCTCGGCGACGAGCTCGAGCGCCTGGCCGCCGCCGGCCGAGACCTGAACCAGCACCGGCGCATCGATCGGGACCGGGTCTGGCAGCTCAAGGCCGAGGCCCTCGACCGCTGCTTCGCCGCCTTCGGAGGCGACCCCGGCTTCGACGCCTACCTCGCCGCCGAGGGAACGGCCCTGTGGGAGTGGGCCACGTTCTGCGCCATCGCCGAGGTCCACGGCAACGGGTGGCCGGGCTGGTCGCCGGCGCTGCGACGGCCCGACACCGCCGAGGTGGCCCACTTCGCCACCGAGCACGCCCACCGGGTGCGCTTCCACGCCTGGCTCCAGTGGCTCCTCGACGGCCAGCTGGCGGCGGCAGGGAGGCTCCCGCTGGTGCAGGACCTGGCCGTGGGGTTCGATCCCGGTGGCGCCGACGCCTGGGCCTGGCAGGACCTGCTCGCCCTCGACGCCCGCGTGGGCGCCCCCCCCGACGAGTTCAACGCCGCCGGCCAGGACTGGGGCCTTCCTCCGTTCGTGCCCTGGAGGCTGCGGGCGGCGGCCTACGAGCCCTTCGTGCAGACCATCCGGGCCGCCGTGCGCCACGCCGGCGGCCTGCGGGTCGACCACGTCATGGGGTTGTTCCGCCAGTTCTGGATCACCACGCTCGACGGTGGCCCGGCCGCGGGGACCTACGTCCGCTACCCGGCCTCGGAGATGCTCGACATCCTCGCCCTGGAGAGCCAGCGGGCCGGCGCCTTCGTGGTGGGCGAGGACCTCGGGACCGTGGAGGACTCGGTGCGGGACGAGCTGGCCCGGCGCAACGTGCTGTCGTACCGGCTGCTGTGGTTCGAGCCGGAGCCGCCGGAGCGCTACCCGAGCCAGGCCCTGGCGGCGGTCACCACCCACGACCTGCCCACCGTGGGCGGGCTGTGGACGGGCGCCGATCTCGAGGCCCAGCGGTCCATCGGCATGTCACCCAGCGAGGCGGGCGAGGCGGATCTGCGCCGGCGCCTGGCCGCCGCCGCCGGCGTCGCCGACCGGGAGGCCTCGGTCGCCGAGGTGGTCGAGGGGGCCTACCGGGCTCTGGCCCGGGCGCCCTCGGCCATCGTGGTGGCCACCCTCGACGACGCCTTGGGCGTGGAGGAGCGACCCAACATGCCGGGCACGGTCGACGAGTGGCCCAACTGGTCGCTCGCCCTTCCCGCCCCGCTGGAAGAGATCGAGGCCCACCCCGGGGTGGCCGCCGTCGCCCGCTCCCTCGCCACCGGGCGCTAGCGCCGGCCGCCCGGGGGCCGGCACCGGCGCCGCTTCCCGAGCAGGCAGGGTGACCGACTCGCCGGCGCGGTGCCCCGCTGCGGGGTCGTAGCCTGGCGGCTGGCTCCCGTAGCCCAACCGGCAGAGGCACGGCACTCAAAATGCCGCAAGTCAGGGTTCGAATCCCTGCGGGAGCACCGGCGCCGGCACCCCGATCCCCGTGGGCGTGGCCGGTCGAGGGCAAGGGCCGTTCCATGATGGATCCCCGGTGTACTGCGGGTAACTGGGTCCTTGATCGTGATGAAACTTCTTCGTCGCTCTACGGGTCAGACCTCTGCCACCACGCCGAGAGGGGCCCCATTGCTCGCGTTCACCTTTCCAGGTCAGGGATCACAGCGGCCCGGCATGGGCACGCCCTGGATCGACCACCCTTCGTGGTCGCTCGTTGACGAAGCGTCAGAGGCAACCGGCCGTGACGTCGCCCACCTGCTGCTGGATGCCGAAGCCAGCGAGCTCACGTCCACCGCCAACGCCCAGGTGGCGACCTACGTGCTGAGCCTGGTGGTCTTCGACGCCGTCCGCCAGACCGGCATCGAGCCGGTGGCCTGCGCCGGGCACAGCCTGGGCGAGTACACGGCGCTCACCGCTGCGGGCGCGCTGTCGTTCGCCACCGGGGTGCGGCTGGTCGCGGCACGGGGCGACGCCATGCAGGCGGCGGCTGACGCCCGGCCAGGCGCCATGGCCGCCATCATCGGCCTCGACGACGACGACGCCGCCGAGGCCTGCGAGCAGGCCGGCGGTGACGTGTGGGTGGCCAACCTCAACGCCCCGGGCCAGGTGGTGCTCTCCGGCGAGCCGCAGGCGGTCAAGGCCGCCGGCGAGGCCGCCCGGGCCCTCGGCGCCCGCCGGGTGCTGCCCATCCCCGTCGGCGGTGCCTTCCACACCCCGTACATGGCGCCCGCCATCGAGGAGCTGCGCCGGGCCCTGGGCCAGGCCCAGATGGGCAACCCCGCGATCCCCGTGGTGGCCAACGTCGACGCCCAGCCCCACCTCGGCCACCACGAGTGGATCGAGCTGCTCGAGGCCCAGCTCTGCAGCCCCGTCCGCTGGCGCCAGAGCCTGCAGCGCCTGGCCGACGACGGGGTGACCACCTTCGTCGAGGTCGGCCCCGGCACGGTGCTGACCGGCCTGACCAAGCGGACCGTCCCCCACGCCGGGACGGTCTCGGTCGCCGCGCCGGAGGACGTCCAGCAACTGGCCGAGGCCGTGCCCCCGGCCCCGGCCCATCCCCCCTTGCCCCCCGAGGGCGAGCACCTGCACATGGCCGAGCGCCTGGTGGTGAGCCCGGCCGCCGGCGTCTTCTCGCCGGCGGAGCGCTGGCGCGAGCACCTGACCGGCACACGCGTCGAGGTCGGCGACGTGCTGGGGACCGTCGGTGACGAGGAGGTCCGCTCCCGCTTCTCCGGCGTGATCATGGGGATCATCGCCCACGACGGCGAGCAGCTCCTGCCCAGCCAGCCCGTCGCCTGGCTCCGGACGGCATGAGCGGCCCCCTCGGGCGGCTGTCCACGGGGGTTGCGGTCACCGGCTGGGGCGTGGCCCTGCCCGACACCGCGGTCACCAACGCCGAGCTGGAAGCGCGTCTCGACACCAGCGACCGCTGGATCACCGAGCGCACCGGCATCCGTGAGCGCCGCATCGGCGGCACCACCGGCCAGTTGGCCGCCGCCGCCGCCCGCCAGGCCCTCACCGCCGCCGGCGCCACGCCGGCCTCGGTCGACCTGCTGGTGGTGGCCACCTCCACCCCCGATCAGCAGCTCCCGGCCACCGCCTCGACGGTCCAACACGAGCTGGGCCTGCGGTGCGGTGCCTTCGACGTCAACGCCGCCTGCTCCGGGTTCGTCTACGCCCTGGTCGCCGGGACCGGCATGAGCATGGCTGGAGCCCGCCGGGTGCTGGTCGTGGGGGCTGACGTGATGAGCCGGGTCACCGACCAGGACGACCGGTCCACCGCGGTGCTGTTCGGCGACGGCGCCGGCGCGGTGGTGCTCGACGCCGTGGATGGGCCCGGGCAGCTGCTGGGCTGGGATCTCGGCTCCGACGGCAGCCTGCGCCACCTCCTGCAGGCCGACCTCGGGGGCTACGTGCGGATGGAGGGCAAGGAGGTGTTCCGCCGGGCCGTGCGGGTGATGGTCGAGTCCTCGGAGATGGCCTTGCAGCGAGCAGGTCTGACCATCGACGACGTCGCCCTGCTGGTCCCCCACCAGGCCAACACCCGCATCATCACCGCCGCCTGCGAGCGCCTCGGCATCCCCGTCGAGCGGGCGGCCATGGTCCTGCACCGCACCGGCAACACCTCGGCTGCCTCCATCCCGCTCGCCCTGGGCGACGCCGTGGACGCCGGGAGGGTGGCCAAGGGCGACATCGTGTTGCTGGTCGGCTTCGGCGCCGGCATGACCTGGGCCAGCGCCGTTCTACGATGGGGCCAATGAGCGACGGGGCCGGCGGCGGCGAGCAGGCCGGCGGGCAGGGCGGGCGGGTGGTCCTGGTGACCGGCGGCAACCGCGGCATCGGCCGGGCCTGCGCCCGCGCCCTGGCCGACCGGGGCGACCGGGTGGCCGTCACCTACCGGTCCGAGCCGGGGCCCGACGACGATCTCCTCGCCATCCGCTGCGACGTGACCTCGGACAAGGACGTCGACGCCGCCTTCGCCGAGGTGGAGGAGCGCTGGGGCCCCGTCGAGGTGCTGGTGGCCAACGCCGGCATCACCCACGACGGGCTGTTCGTGCGCATGACCGAGGAGGCCTTCACCGACGTGGTCGACACCAACCTGGTGGGCGCCTACCGGGTGGCCCGGCGGGCGACGCGCTCGATGTTGCGGGCTCGACGCGGCCGGATGATCTTCATGTCCTCGGTGGTGGGCCTGCTCGGCTCCCCCGGCCAGGCCAACTACGCCGCCTCCAAGGCCGGCCTGGTGGGACTGGCCCGCTCCCTGGCCCGCGAGCTGGGCCCCAAGGGGATCACCGCCAACGTCATCGCCCCCGGCTTCATCGAGACCGGCATGACCGCGGACCTGACCGACGCTCGCCGCTCCCAGCTGGTCGGCGCCGTCCCCCTCGCCCGCTTCGCCGCTCCCGAGGAGGTGGCGTCCGCCGTCGCCTTCCTGGCATCGCCGGAGGCCTCGTACATCACCGGAGCCGTGCTACCCATCGACGGCGGCCTCGGCATGGGACATTGACCACCACCGTTCGTTGACCACGCACGCCGACCATCAGGGAGATTCACATGGCCGATGACCACTTCGAGAAGTTCCGCGAGTGCACGGTGGAGGTGCTGCAGGTCGCGCCCGACCAGGTCACCATGGAAGCCAGCTTCAGCGACGACCTCGACGCCGACAGCCTCGACCTGGTCGAGCTGGTGATGGCGCTCGAGGAGGCCTTCGACATCGAGGTGCCCGAGGAGGAGCTCGAAGGGGTCACGACCGTGGGTGAGGCGTTCAAGATGGTCGAGTCGAAGCTGGCATGACCCGCCGCCGCGTCGCCGTCACCGGCATCGGGATCGTCGCCCCCTGCGGCATCGGAGCCGACGCCTTCTGGGAGGGCCTCCTGGCCGAGCCGCCCCGGGGCGAGCGCCGGATCACCGACTTCGACCCCAGCCCCTGGTTCGGGACCAAGGAGGCCCGCCGCACCGACCGCTTCGCCCAGTTCGCGGTGGCGGCGGCGGCCATGGCCCTCGACGACGCCGGGCCGCTGGACATCGACCCCGCCCGCAGGGGCGTGATGCTCGGGAGCGGCGTCGGCGGGCTCGAGACCCTCGAGAAGCAGATCATCATCCAGCACGAGAAGGGCTCCGACCGGGTGTCGCCGTTCCTCGTGCCCATGATGATGGCCAACGCCGGCGCCGCCAGCGTGTCCATGCGCTTCGGCTGGCAGGGACCGTGCGAGACGACCGTGACGGCCTGTGCCGCCGGCACCCACGCCATCGCCAACGCCGCCCGGCTGGTGGCCCACGGCATCTGCGACGCCGCCCTCGGCGGAGGCTCGGAGGCGGCGCTGACCCCCACGAGCATCGCCGGCTTCACCAACATGACGGCGCTGTCGAGCACCGGCATCTCCCGCCCCTTCGACGTCGAGCGCGACGGCTTCGTGATCGCCGAGGGAGGAGCCGTGCTGGTCCTGGAGGAGCTGGAGGCAGCCCGGGCGCGAGGCGCCCGGATCTACGGCGAGATCCTCGGCTCGGGCAGCAGTGCCGACGCCCACCACATCACCGCTCCCAACCCCACCGGGGCGGGGGCCATCCGGTGCATGGAGCAGGCCCTGGCCGACGCCGGCCTGGCGCCGGCCGACATCCGCCAGATCAACGGGCACGGCACCTCGACCCCGCTCAACGACGCCGCCGAAGCCGAGGCCATCACCAAGGTGTTCGGGACCCCGGGTCCCCCGGTCACGTCCACCAAGGGCGTCACCGGCCATGCCCTGGGTGCTGCCGGCGCCCTGGAGGCGGCGGCCGTGCTGTTGTCCATCGACCGCAGGCTGATCCCGCCCACCGCCGGGCTCACCAACCTCGACCCGGAGATCACCATCGACGTGGTCACCGAGCCGCAGCCGTGGGAGCCGGGACCGACGCTGTCGAACAGCTTCGGCTTCGGTGGCCACAACGGCTGCCTGCTGCTGGCGCCCCTCGACGACGCCTGACGGCCGTCCCCTCCCGTTCTGGCCGTGGAAACGGTGCGGTTCGCGCACCGTTCCCACCGCCAGAACGGACGAAAGGGCGGCTGGCGCTAACGGTCGTCGATGAGGACGAACAGCAGGTCGGCCACGCAGGCGGGAGCACCCTGCACCGACGCCCGTCCCCGGCCCTTGCCACCCCGAGCCGACAGGCGGTCCATCTCGACCTCGAGGTCCAGCGTCTCGCCCGGCTCGACCTGGCGCCGGAACCGCACCTTGTCGATCCCCCCGAACAGCGGCAGCTTGCCGGAGAACCGGGGGTCGGCCAGCACCGCGCACGCCCCCACCTGAGCCAGCGCCTCGACCATGAGCACCCCCGGGAGCGTGGGGCGACGCGGGAAGTGACCGGCGAAGAAGGCCTCGTCACCGGTCAGGCGCCAGCGGCCCGTCGCCGACCGGCCCGGCTCCAGCTCGACGAGCTCGTCGACCAGCAGGAAGGGGGGACGGTGCGGGATCAGCGAGGCCGGATCGGTCAACGGTCGCTCACCGCCCGGAGCACCTTCTTGGCCGTGTCCTTGGGCGAGATCCGGTACCAGGCCTCGGCCACCCTTCCGTTCTCGTCGACGAGGAAGGCCGAACGGATGACGCCCTGGTAGCTGCGGCCGTACATCTTCTTCTCGCCCCAGGCCCCGTACTTCTCGGCCACCCGGTGTTGGGGGTCGGACAGCAACGGGAACCCGAGCCCGTGCTCCTGGTCGAACGTCGCCTGGGCCTCCGGCGGGTCAGGGCTGACGCCGAGCACGGCGACGCCTCCCAGGTCGGGCAGCGCGTCCCGCAGGCCGCACGCCTGGGTGGTGCACCCGGGCGTGTTGGCCTTCGGATAGAAGAACACCAGCACCTTGCGGCCGCGAAAATCGGCCAGCCGCACCTTCTCCCCACGCTGATCGGGCAGGGTGAACGCGGGGGCTCTCTCCCCGGGCACGAGCATGGGCGAACGTCAGCTGCCGATCGGCGGACGGCGGCTGATGACTTAGGGCGCTTCTTCCTTGCCGGCGGCGATCGCCTTCAGCTTGGAGCCGGCGGAGATCTTGACCGCCTTGGACGCCGGCACCTCCAGGGGCTCGCCCGTCTGGGGGTTGCGGCCCGTACGGGCGGCCCGGTCGGTCTGCTCGAAGGAGATGAAGCCCGGGATCGTGATCTTCTCATCGCCCTTGGCCACCACGCCGGCGACCACCTCGAACAGCCCCTTGAGGGTGGCGTCGACGTCGCTGGACGCGACGCCCGATCGCTGGCTGACGGCGTCGACGAGCTCTGATCGGTTCATGTGTCCTCCGGGGGAGCGAACGTGGTGGCACGGGTCGGCCACCGGACGAGTGTCCACGCGAGTCGAACGCCGGCGGGCTGTCAAACGGGGCTCAGCGCTTCTGGAAG
>JAHWKL010000093.1 GCA_019347915.1 Actinomycetota bacterium | reverse complement strand
GGCGACCGTCGGAGAGGCCCTCAGAAGGCGCCCTCGACCACCTCCACGGCGCCGTCGAGGACACCCACCACGTCGAAGCGGAGCTCACCCGCCCGCACGCCGGACTGCTGCAGCCACCGGGTCGCCAGCAGGCGGATGCGCCGGCGCTTGGCCGCGGTGACCGCTTCGAGGGGCGAGCCGAAGGCCAGCGTCGACCGGGCCTTCACCTCGCAGAACACCACGGTCGCCCCCGACCGCAGCACCAAGTCGAGCTCGCCCTCACGGCAGCGCCAGTTCCGAGCCAGCACCTCATAGCCGCGACGCTCGTACTCGGCGGCGGCCAGGTCCTCCCCGGCACCGCCCAGGGCCCGGCGAGCCCGGGTCATCACAGGGTCATCACGGGGTCATCACAGGGTCATCACAGGAAGGCGGAACGGGTCGGCGGCCACACCCGCAGCATCGCTCGCCCGATGACCGTGTCGTCGTCGATGGCGCCGAAGACACGGCTGTCCGACGAGTTCCCCCGGTTGTCGCCCATGACGAACAGCTGGCCCGGGGGCACGGTCACCGGCCCGAAGTCGGCGGTGGTGGTCGACGGCGGGAGGTAGGGCTCCACCAGGCGCCGGCCGTCGATGTGGACGGCTCCTCGGCGCCCCTCCACGCGCTCACCGGCCATGGCCACGACCCGCTTGATGTAGTCCTCGGTCGAGGGCTGGCGCACGCCGACCGCCTCGAGCAGCCCGTGGAAGGCCCGGGCCGGCAGCGGCTCCTCCTCCACCATCTGGCACCCGGCCGCCGGTGGGCACTCGAAGACCACGATGTCGCCCCGCCGGGGCTCGTGCAGCCGGTAGGCGAGCTTCGAGACCACCACCCGGTCGCCGACCGCCAACTGCGGCGCCATGGAGGTGGACGGGATGGAGAACGCCTGGGCGACGAGCGCCCGCAGCACCAGAGCGATGACCGCGGCGATGGCCAACAGCACCAACAGCTCGCCGGGCGCTGAGCGCCGGGGCGCTCGCTCGCCGGCAGCTGGCGGAGGAGCCGGCGCCCGGCGGGCGTCCCGGTCCCGCGTGAGGCTCAACGGGCGGTCCGCTTCTCCTTGATCTTGGCGGCCTTCCCACGGCGCTCCCGCAGGTAGTACAGCTTGGCCCGGCGCACATCGCCGACGGTCACCCGCTCGATGCTCTGGATGATGGGCGAGTGCACCGGGAAGGTGCGCTCCACCCCCACGCCGAAGCTGACCTTGCGCACGGTGAAGGTCTCCCGCACACCGGAGCCCTGCCGGCGCAGGACGACACCCTGGAAGAGCTGGACGCGCTCCCGGTTCCCCTCCACCACCCGCACGTTGACCTTGACCGTGTCACCGGGCGAGAAGTCGGGGACGTCGTCGCGCAGGCTGCTGCGGTCGATGAGATCGGTGAAATGCATGGCGCGCTGAGCTCCTCGGGGTGCAGGCCGGGACGAGCCAGCCTACGGCAACAGGCCGAAGGATTCCAAGAGGGCCCGCTCGTCGTCCGTCAGCCCACCCCGGGCATCGACCAGGTCGGGGCGGTCTCGCAGCGTACGGGCCAGGGCCATGGCCCGCCGCCAGCGGGCGATGCGGCCATGGTCTCCCGAGCGCAGGACCTCAGGGACGTCCCAGTCGCGAAAGCGGGCCGGACGGGTGTAGTGGGGGTACTCGAGGAGGCCGTCGCCGAAGCTCTCCTCGGCCGCCGAGGCGGCGTTGCCCATCACGCCCGGCACCAGCCGGCCCACCACCTCCAGCACGACCATGGCCGCCACCTCGCCGCCGGCCAGCACGTAGTCGCCCACCGACAGCTCGCCGTCGACCAGGTGGGCCCGCACCCGCTCGTCGACGCCCTCGTAGCGCCCGCACAGCAAGGAGAAGCCCTCGCCGGCGGCCAGCTCCCGGGCCAGCGGCTGGTCGAGGCGCCGGCCCCCCGGGCCCAGCAGGAACAGGGGGCGAGGAGGGTCGACGGCCTCGACGGCCTCGAACACGGGCTCGGGCATGAGGACCATCCCGGCGCCGCCGCCGAAGGGTGCGTCGTCGACGGACCGGTGGGGATCGGTCGCCGCCGACCTCAGGTCGTGGACCCGCACGTCGAGCACGCCCCGCACCGCGGCCCGCCCGAGCAGGCTGGCCCCGGCGAAGTGGGTGACCAGGTCCGGGAAGATGGTGAACACGTCGACGCGCAACGCCGATCTTCTCCCCGCCGCCGGCGGTCAGGCGCCGTCGAGGAGGCCGGCGGGCGGGTCGACCGTGACCCGCCCGGTGGCGGTGCCCACGACGAAGCGCAGTGGCACCAGTCGTCCGTCGTCGAGGACGAGCAGGTCGCTGGCCGGATTTGCCTCCACCGCCGTCACCCGACCGTGCACGGTGCCGTCGAGGTCGGCCACCTCACTGCCGATGAGCTGGTGGACCCACAGGGCGTCGGGGTCTTCCAGCGGTGGTGCCCGCAGCGAGCCCCGCAGGCGCTCGGCCCCGGACCGGTCGGCCACCCCGACGAAGGTGACCAGGTAGCCGTCCTGGTGGGGACGGGCGGCGACGATCTCCCGCTCGCCGGCGACGGTCACGAGCAGGGTGCCCGGCGCCAGGCGCTCGGTCCGGTCGGTCACCAGCTTGACGGCCACCTCGCCGCGGATCCCGTGGGCCCGGACCACCCGCCCGATCTCGAGCAGGGGGGGGTCGGTACGCCCCACCACCGGGTCAGTCGACGAAATCGACGTCGACCGAGATCCCGTCGTCGGCCGCCGCGGCGCGCACCAGGGTGCGGATGGCGTTGGCGATGCGCCCGCGCCGCCCGATGACCCGCCCCATGTCGTCGGGAGCCACCCGGACCTGCAGGCGCAGACCCCGGCGGTCGTCCTCCTCGGAGATCTCGATGGCGTCCGGGTCGTCGACCAGCGTGCCGACCAGGTACTCGAGCACGTCGATGGCCGTGGCGCCAGGCAACCGATTCGGGTCGTCGGCGTCGTCGTCGACGTCCTCGTCGGCGCCCTCGACGGCTTGGTCCTCGACGTCGCTCATGTCGAGACGGTGCCCTTGAACTCGTCCCAGGCGCCCGACGTCTTCAGCAGCCGCTGCACCCGCTCGGTGGGCTCAGCGCCCTTGCGGAGCCACTCGACCGCCTTGGTGTTGTCGATGGCCACGCCCGATGGTTCCTGCCGGGGCTGGTAGGTGCCCACGATCTCGATGAACCGCCCGTTGCGCGGGGAGCGGCTGTCGGCGGCCACCACCCGGTAGGTCGGCTGCTTCTTCTTGCCCATCCGAACGAGCCGGAGCTTGACGGCCACGTGATGTTCTCCATTCGCTTGCGCCGCCTGGTGGCGGCCGATGTCGTGGCGGCGGCTGCCGCCGGCTACTTCAGGTTGAGCTCCTGGAGGTTGGGCAGCGCCGGCATCCGCCGTTTGCCCTTTCCGCCCTTGGCGGCACCTCCGAAGCGCTTCATCATCTTGGACACGTCCTTGAACTGCTTCAGCAGCAGGTTCACCTCGCTGATCGAGGTCCCGCTGCCGTTGGCGATCCGGGCCCGTCGCGATCCGTTGACCAGATCGGGGTGGGACCGCTCCTCAGGGGTCATCGAGCGGATGATCGCCTCGATGCGACCGAGCTCCTTGTCCCCGATGTCGGCGTTCTTCAGCTCCTTCGGGATCCCCGGCATCATACCGATGATGTTCTGCAGGGGCCCCATCTTGCGGACCTGCTGCATCTGCTCGAGGAAGTCGTCCAGGGTGAACTCGCCGTCGAGCAGCGCCTGCTCGGCCTTGGCCGCCACCTCGCGGTCGTACTGCTGCTCCACCTTCTCGATGAGGGTGAGCACGTCGCCCATCCCGAGAATGCGGTCGGCCATCCGGTCGGGGTGGAACTGCTCGAAGTCGGCCACCTTCTCGCCCACCGAGGCGAAGGCGATGGGCCGGCCGGTGACCTCCTTCACCGACAGCGCGGCACCGCCCCGGGCGTCACCGTCGAGCTTGGACAGGATCACGCCGTCGAGCTCGAGCGCCTCGTGGAAGGACTCGGCCACGCCCACCGCGTCCTGACCGGTCATGGCGTCGACCACCAGGAAGGTGTAGTGCGGCTGCACTGCCCCCGAGATCTGGCGGACCTGCTCCATCATCTCGACGTCGATGGCCAACCGACCGGCGGTGTCGACGATGCACACGTCGCGGCCCTTGTCGCGCGCCTCTTCGACCCCGGCGGCGGCCACGGCGACCGGGTCGGTCGGCTCACTGAACACGGGCACCCCGACCTGAGCACCGAGGGTGCGCAGCTGATCGACCGCCGCCGGACGCTGCAGGTCCGCACCCACGAGGATGGGGTTCCGGCCCTGTTGCTTGAACCAGCGAGCCAGCTTGGCGCAGGCGGTGGTCTTGCCCGAGCCCTGCAACCCGGCCAGCAGCACGACCGTCGGGGGCTTGTCGGCGAAGGTGATCTTGAGGGTCTGGCCGCCCAGGGTGCCGATGAGCTCGGCGTGGACGATCTTGATGACCTGCTGGGCCGGGGTCAGGCTCTTGCTCAGGTCGGCCTCGAGGCACCGCTGCTTGATGCGGGCCAGCAGGTCCTTGACGACCCGGAAGTTGACGTCGGCCTCGAGCAGGGCCAGGCGGATCTCGCGCAGGACCTCGTCGATCTCGGGCTCGCCCATGCGCCCGCGGCTCCGCAGGCGCGCGAAGATCCCCTCGAAGCGATCGGTCAGCGAGTCGAACATGCGCTGGGCCAGGTTACCGGCCCGGGGCGCCCCGCCGGTCCGGCGGCGTGGCTGCGGTCACCAGGGCGGTCAGGAGAACAGGGCCTCGACGAACTCGTCGGGGTCGAAGGGGATCAGGTCGTCGACCGTCTCGCCCAGGCCCACGAGCTTCACCGGGATGCCCAGCTCGCCCTGGATGGCGAGGACGATGCCGCCACGAGCGGAGCCGTCGAGCTTGGTGAGCACCACGCCGGTCACCTCCACCGCCTCGGTGAAGACCTGGGCCTGGTTGAGCCCGTTCTGCCCCGTGGTGGCGTCGAGCACCAGCAGCACCTCGGTGACCCGGCCCGGCGGCTTCTCCGCCACCCGCCGCACCTTGCGCAGCTGCTCCATGAGGTTCACCTTGGTGTGCAGCCGCCCGGCCGTGTCGGCCAGCACCAGGTCGGTGTGGCGTGCCGCCGCCTGCTGCACGGCGTCGAAGATGACCGAGCTGGGGTCGCCGCCTTCCGCCCCCTGGACGAGCTCGGCGTCGACTCGCTGGGCCCACACCCCGAGCTGCTCGGCCGCCGCCGCCCGGAAGGTGTCGCCGGCGGCCATGACCACCGACCGGCCGTCCGCCTGCTGGATCTTGGCCAGCTTGCCGATGGTGGTGGTCTTGCCCACGCCGTTGACGCCCACGAACAGCCACACGTTGGGCGCGCCCGGCTCGTAGTGCAGGCTGCGGTCACCCACCGCCAGGCGGGCCTTGAGGTCGCCCTTGAGCTGCGCCAGCAGGGCCTCGGGCTCGGTGATCTGCTTCTCGGCAACCTCGGCGCGCAGCTTCTCGAGCAGCGTCGTCGTGGTCTTGACACCCACGTCAGCGCGGATCAGCGCCTCCTCCAGCTCGTCCCAGGTCTCCTCGTCGATCTCCGAGCGGGACAGCACCGAGCTGACGTAGCCGGCGAGCAGGCTGCGGGCCTTGGCCAGGCGGTCGCGGAAGCGGGGCTTGAGCCCCTCCTGCTGCTCCACCTCGACGGCATGGGCCAGAGCCTCCTCGATCTCGGCCACGGTGGCCGGGTCCGGCTCCGCCTCCGGGGCCTCTGCCGCCCTCTCCGCCGGCGGCGGATCTCCCGGGCGAGGGGCCAGCGCCACCCCCGACGAGGGCTCGTTGAGCTTCACGTCGTCGAGGGGAGTCTCGTCCTCGACCTGGCCGGGCGGCAGGAGCTCGTCGCCACCGGTGCGGGCAGCCGCCGCTGGCTCCTCCACCGACCAGGGGTTGCGCCGGGCGTCGATGATGCCGACGACCGAGGCGATGAGGATCACGAGGGCGACAACGAGGATGACGACGTCCATGGCGCTGGCAGCCTACCCACGGCCTCAGGAGGCTCCCCGACCGGCGCCAGCCCCTCACCGGCTCGACGGCGAGCGGTGCCGCACGTCAGCCGGCGGCCGCCCCCATCCGCTCGCTGACCACCGCAGAGGCGCCCCCGGGGGCCATGGTGACCCCGTAGAGCACGTCGGCGATGCCCATCGTCGGCTGCTGGTGGCTGACGATGAGCAGCTGGGCCTCCTTGCGGAACTCCTGGACCAGGTCGAGGAATCGGTGCAGGTTGACGTCGTCGAGGGCGGCTTCGACCTCGTCGAGGATGTAGAACGGCGACGGCCGGCTGCGGAAGACGGCGAAGAGGTACGCCAACGCCGCCAACGACCGCTCCCCTCCCGAGAGGAGGGAGATGGAGCGGACGTTCTTACCCGAGGGCCGGGCGCGTACCCGGATGCCCGTCTCCAGGGGATTGCCCGGATCGGTCAGCTCCAGGCGCCCCTCGCCGCCCGGGAACAAGGTGGCGAACAGGCGGGTGAAGTTCTCGGCGACGTCGGCGAAGGCGGAGACGAACACGTCGACGATCTCGGCGTCGACGGCGCGGATGACCTTGGCCAGCTCCCGGCGCGAGCTCTTGACGTCGTCGAGCTGGTCCTCCAGGAACGCTTGTCGCTCGCGCAGCGAGGCGGCCTCCTCCAGGGCCAAGGGGTTCACCGGGCCCATCAGGCGCAGCTCGCGCTCGAGCGCCCGTGCCCGCGCGCCGGGGGGCGTCCCCTCGGGCAGGGGGGGGCACGGAGCCGCCAGCGCCTCCGCCGGCTCGGCGTCGAGGTCGCGCCGGAGGGCCTCGGTGGCAGCCTCCACGCGCAGCGCCAGCTCCTGGGCCTCCATGCCGGCACGCACCCCCCGCTCCCGCAGCTCGTCCAGCCGGCGCTCGCCGGCCACCCGCTCGGCACGGAGCTGGTCGAGCTGCTGGCCGAGGGCCCGGGTCTGCTCCGACTGGCGGCGCCGGCGCTCCCGCAGCTCGGCAAGGGCGGCGTCGAGGCGGGTCAGGCGATCGCCCACCAGGGCGGCCAGGCGTTCGAGTGCGGTGCGGCGCCGGTCGAGCTCGACCCGCTCCGCCTCGGCGCTGGCCCGCCGCTCGCGGTCCCCCGACAGGCGTTCCTCGACCTCGGACAGGCGCCGCTGGAGCCAGGAGCGACGGTCGGCCAGGCCTGTGGCCCGGACCTCGACGTCGGACCGCAGGGCGGCCACCGCCGCCGTCCGCTCCTCGAGCCGGTGACGCTCGGCGTCGAGTCCCCGGCGATGGGCCGCCGCCCGGTCCTCCTCCGCCTCGAGCGCCGGCAGGGCGGCGTCGAGCTCGACCAGCCGACGGTGTTCGCCGGCGGCGGCGTCCCGCAGCGCCGCCAACTGCCCTCGCAGCTCGTCGACCTCGGCGGCCGCCGCCTCCGCCTCCCGTCGCACCCGGGCGACGGCATCGTCGGTGGTGGCGAGGACGGCAACGTTGTCCTGCAGCGCCGAGGCGGCCGCCGCCTCCGCCCGCCGGGCCTCGTCCCGCCGGGTGCGCGCCGCGTCCAGGCGCTGCTCGGCTTGCTGCACCGCCTCCTCGGCGGCACTGGCCCGCTGCCGGGCCTCGTCCCGCGCCGCCGAGGTGGCGCCCGTGGCCGCGCCTCCCACCCGCCAGCCCTCGGGGCCGAAGCGGTCGCCGGCACGGGTCACCACGACGGCGTCGGGGTGGCGCAGGGCGGCGTCGACCGCCGCCTCCCAGGCCGAGGGCCCGTCCCCGCCCACGCACGCCGCACCGCCGACGAGGACGTCGAGCAGTGCCTCCACTCCCTGGTGGCGGGAACGGACGTGGGCCCGGACGGGGTCGCCACCCGGCGCCGGCACCGGCGGCCGCCGCTCCAGGCCCAGCGCCAACACGGCGCCGGTCCCGTCCTGGCGCAGCACGTCGAGGGCTCGGCGGGCCGAGTCGTCGCCCTCCATCACCACCGCGGCCAGCGCCTGGCCGGCGGCGGCCTCGAAGGCCATCTCCCAGCCGCGGTCGACCTCCACCAGCTCCTGGAGGGCGCCCAGCGCCCCCTCGAGGCCGGCCAGGCGCTCGGCCCCCGCCCGGGCCCGTGCCGTGTCGAGGGCGGCGGCGAGGGCCTCGGCCCGCGCCGCCCACGTGTGGCCCTCGGCGTCGGCCGAGCGCAGGGCGGCCTCGGCCTCGTGCAACGCCGACTCGGCCTCGGCCACCGCGGTGGCGGCCGATCGCACGTCACCGTCCAGGTGCTGGCGCTCGTCCTCGGCTCGACGGCGCCGCAGCTCCAGCTCGTCGTGCTCGGACGCCAGCCGGGCGGTCCGTTGCTGCAGGGAGGCCAGGCGCACCTCGGCCCGGGCGCACTCGGCCTCGCCCCGCTCGGCGGCGGTGCGCACGGCGGCCATCTCGCTGCGAGCCCGTGCCGCGGCGGCACCGGAATCACCGGCGAGCTCGGCACGCCGACGGGCCAGCGACGCACGCTCGTCCGCCAGCGCCGCCTCGGCCTCGGCCACCCGCTCCAGGTCCGGGCGCAACACCCGGACCTCCTCCTCGGCCGCCTGGAGGTCGGCGTGAAGGCCGGCCGCCTCGGCCTCCAGCGTGGCCACGACGGTCCGGTCCAGCGCCGCCTCGGCCTCCCGCTCGACGCTGCGCCGGCGCTCGGTGAGCACCGCCACCAGCCCCCGCGCCTGAGCGGCCAGTCGCTCGACCCGAGCCAGGGGCTCGGCCAGGTCGTCGGCCCCGGCCGCCGTCAGCTGGGCCCGGGCCCGCTCCACGGCGTCGTCGAGGCGGCTCAGCTCGGCCCGCGCCGAAGCGTCGTCCTCGGCCAGACGGCCGGAGCCCTCGGCCGCCGCCGCCTGCCGGGCCCGCAGGGCGGCCAGCTCGCGACCGGCGAGGTGCAACCGCAGCCCGTGGAGCTCGTCGACCAGGGCACCGTGGCGCTGCGCCGCCTCGGCCTGGCGCTCGAGGGGGCGCAGCTGCCGGCGCACCTCCCGCACCAGGTCGGACAGACGCACGAGGTTCCCCTCGGTCGACTCCAGCCGGCGCTCGGCCTTCTCCTTGCGGCGGCGGAACTTGAGCACGCCGGCGGCCTCCTCGATCACCGCCCGTCGCTCCTCGGGGCGGGCCTCGAGGACGGCGTCGAGCTGGCCCTGCCCCACGATGACGTGCTGGGTGCGGCCCACCCCGGAGTCGCTGAGCAGCTCCTGGACGTCGAGCAACCGGCACGGCACCGAGTTGATGGCGTACTCCGACGCGCCGTCGCGGAACATCAGCCGGGTGACGCTGACCTCGGCGTACTCGATCGGCAGGGCGCCGTCGGCGTTGTCGATGGTGAGGGTCACCTCGGCCCGCCCCAGCGGGGGGCGGCCGGGGGTGCCGGCGAAGATGACGTCCTCCATCTTGCCGCCGCGCAGCGCCTTGGCCCCCTGCTCGCCGAGCACCCACGCGATCGCGTCGACGACGTTGCTCTTGCCCGAGCCGTTGGGACCCACCACGCAGGTGATGCCCGGCTCGAAGCGCAGGGTCGTCGCCGACGCGAAGGACTTGAAGCCCTTCAGCGTGAGGCTCTTGAGGTGCACGCGGAGTCTCTCGGGTCGGCTGTGGGGAAGCCGGCCTGAGACTAGCGGTGGCGGGGCGGGTGGGCGCACCGGTCGGCTCGGCGCGCCGCTCGCTCGGTGAACGCGCTGAAGGGCGCCCCCCATCGCGGCGGGACGCCCTTCGGCGGAGCAGCGGCTAGGTGAGCGCCGGCTGGTCGTCGAGCGTGAGCAGGCGGATGTCATCCTCCACGTGCACCGA
>JAHWKL010000092.1 GCA_019347915.1 Actinomycetota bacterium | reverse complement strand
CGAGCCTTCCGGGGGCGTCGACCTGAGCGGATGAGCTCCGATCGCCAGGGCAGCAAGCGCTTGCGAAACCGGCGGCTACCGGTCATCCGTTCTATGCCGCTGAACATCGGTGAGTCGATTTCCGCAACTCAGACGCGGTTGCCCACGTCAGCTCTGTGACTGCCACGGAAGCCACGCCACGGTCGCGAACGTGCTTGTGGCGGCGGCGTAGTTCGGACAGCCGGCCCGGCCGGTGCACACAGCTCGCGCACGGCTGCTACTGGTCGTGCTACTGAAACCAGGCGGGCCCGAGCGGGAGGAGTGGGAGGAGCGGGCTCCAGCGGGAACGACAGGTCCCTGGCCAGGACCTGAGCGGAGGGAGCGGGTTCTAGCGGGACGCGTCCTCGCCCTCTCAAGGTGGAGACACGGGTTCGAATCCCGTTGGGGCTGCCCGTGAGCTACTCGATGCCTTCCTTCCCGACCGGGTGAGCCGGTCTCGATGACCGGCCTCTAGCGCCGGCGAGGGCTCGAGGATCCGATCGCGACCGACCGGCGACGGCGGGCCTCCAGCAGGAGGTTGCCAGCCACGATGGCCAACAGACCAGTGCCGGTCATGGCGGCCAGGGCCGAGCCGGTGCGGGGCATCGTCCGGTCCTCACCGGTCCTCAGGGCTGCGGTCACGACGTCCGGCCCTGACCCCTTGCCGGCGGCCACCAACGCCGTGGAGGTCGTCTGAACCGGCCCGGTGGTGGTCTCGGGCACGGTGGTGGTCTCGGGCACGGTGGTGGTCGTCGTCTCGGGCACGGTGATGGTCGTCGTCTCGGGCACGGTGGTGGTCGTCGTCTCGGGCACGGTGGTGGTGGTGGTCTCCGGCGTGGTGGTGGTGGTGTCGCCCGTGGCGCACACGGGCCTGGTGATGTCGTTGGTGTCCAGGGTCACCGCACCGGTGAGGGCCAGGAGGCGGCCCTCCACCTCAGCGCCGGTAGTGGCGGTTATGGATGTGTCGGCGATGACCGTGCCCTTGAAGTTCGTGGTCGTGTCGAGCGTCGCCGAGCTGCCGACCTGCCAGAAGACGTTGCACGGGTTCGCTTCGCCGTTGAAGACCACACTGCTGGCTGAGGCGGTGGTGAGCGTGCTGCCGATCTGGAAGATGAAGACGGCGTCGGGGGACCCCGCGTCAAGAGTGAGGGGGCCCGTCAACTGAGCCGACGATGAGAAGCAGTAGACGCCCGGTGTGAGTGTCATCCCGCCCAGATCCTTTCCCGTCAGATCGTTCTCGGGAGGGCAGGGCTGGCCGGCGAGGCTGTTGTAGGCGGTGCGGGCGTCGGCTTGAGCGTTGGCCGCCACCTCTCCGCCGCGGTAGATGGTCCCGTCGACGACGATGCCCGGGGGGAAGCCCGTCACCGCGAGCGAGGGGGACACTCCGACGTCCCCGCTGATGACGGAAGGCCCGGTGTTGGTGACCTCGGAGGCGGCCAGGACGGCGAAGCTCGCTGCCGTGCCGAGGGTCGGCGCGGTCGCGGCACGGGCGGGACTTCCCGACATGGCCAGGAAACCGATCACGCCCAGTACCGAACCGACAACGACCAGCGGGCGCCGACGTGTCGCTTGGTTGTTCCTCGCCGCGGATGGGGGCGGGCCGGTCTTGTCGTGCGATCCCACGGCTCAGTTGCCTCTCTGTGGCGTGTCTGGGGAGCCGATAGGTCTCGCCCAGCGTTGTATGGTCATGGCTTCGGCGTGAATGAGAACGAAAGAGGCACCTAGGGCCGCTTTTCGGTGCAGGTGACGCCGATGTGTGCCATTGGAGGCATCGTCATCCTCCCCGTACTCCTGAAGGGGTTTCGAGGACGGGTCGGCGGTCCTCAGAAGTCGGGAGCGACCATCGTGCCGACGTTGGCACCGGGGCGACACGAACTGCGAACGTGGGCGCGTGATCCACGCTGATCGCGTCCTCGCCCTCACGGGGCTGGCGCTGGTCCTGCTCGGCTTGTCCTCGCGGCTGGTCAAGCGCCACGCCCTGAGCCCCGTCCTGCTGGCGCTGGGCGCGGGCATCATCGTGGGGCCCCATGTCCTGGCCATCATCGAGCCGGAGACGGTCGTGCCCCGGGGGAAGCTGCTCGAGCAGCTGTCGCGTGTCGCCCTCGCCCTCGCCGTGTTCGACATCGCCCTTCGTACCCGGCCGGCGGACCTACGCGCCAGCGCCAGGCGAATCGGTGTTCTGCTGATCATCCTCATGCCGGCCATGTGGCTGCTCACGTCGCTCGGCGCCGGTCTGCTGCTGGGCTTGCCGCTGGCCCTGGCTCTTCTCGTGGGTGCGACGTTGACGCCGACGGACCCCGGCGTCGCGTCCGCACTGGTGACCGGAATCCTGCCGAACCGCTTCCTGCCGCGAGGGGTGCGGATGAGTCTCCAGGTCGAGGCCGGCGCCAACGACGGCTTGGCCCTGCCCTTCGTGCTCTTCGCCGGTCTCCTGGCGACGATCCCCGAGGGGGAGGTGCTGGGTCGATGGGTGGTCGAGGTCGCCCGCCAACTGGGGACGGCGCTGGCGGTGGGAGCAGTCGTCGGGTTGCTCATGCGTCGGCTCACCGACACCGCCGGCGTGGAACGGCTCGCCGAGGAGGACTGGTTCCCCCTCGCCAGTAGCGGCGTGTCGCTCACCGTGCTCGGCCTGGCTCACCTTCTCGGCGGCACGGGCATCTTCGCCGCGTTCGTTGCTGGCCTGTTCTTCAGTGAGGGAATGCCCGAGGGGCTCCGCCGACCGATCCACATCGTGCACCGGTCGGTGACCAAGGTGGGGCTGACCGTGGTGTTCCTGGCCTTCGGCATGGTGCTCCCCGTCGATCGATGGTGGCCCGTGCTCGGTGCCGGGGGGCTCGCCTTCGCCGTGTGGACGCTTCTCCTCCGGCGCCTGCCGGCGGGCTTTCCAGCCCTGTTGCTCACGGGCACCGGGCGGATCTCTTCAGCCTTCATCGGGTGGTCCGGGCCCCTCGGCGTGGCTGCGATCTACTACCTGGCGTACATCGAGCGCTACCGCATCCCTGAGTACGAGCGGATCTTCCTGGCCGGGTCCTTGGCCGTGACCGTCTCAGTACTGGGGCAGGCCTTGACCGCGGGCTTCGCCGTCCGTGGGTACCGCCGAGCGACAGGGATCGAGGTGCCCGAAGGTGACGAGGTGCAGCTCGAGGGCCCGCTGCCCTAGTGCAGGGCCCTCGGACCTCCCGCCCGGGTGCGGACGCCGCTGAGGGTCAGCCTGCGTCGAGCTCCAGGGTCTCCATCATCTCGTCGAGGACCTCCTTGTTGGCCTCGTAGTCGAGTTCGCCCACGTCGTGGGTGGTGGCGGTCAGGGTGCCGTTGCCCACTTCGACGTGGTAGCGGTAGGTATGCACGCCCTCCGGCAAGAGCACGTCCCCCGTGGACTGGGCTTCCACTCGCACCGCCTGCTGGCCGGCCACGGTGGTCTCCTCCCGAGAGAGGACCCGTTCCCCGAGCGAGCCCTCCTCGCCGGCGACCCGGCTGAAGGGCACGTCGTCGACCTTGACCGTCACGGCCAAGCCGAACACCTCAGTGGCCTCCGGGACCTCGAAGGGTTGTGGATGGAAGAAGCGGCACGTCGGGACCACCTCACCTTCGTTGGTGGACCAGCCCTCGGGGAACTGGATGCTGTAGCCGTCCTCGGCATTGGTGCAGGACTGGGCGAGCACGACCCCGCCGGCCTGGGTGCTCGTGGTCGTCTCGTCCCCCGACGTGGTCGTCGTGGTGGTGCTGGTCGTGCCCGTGCTGTCATTCGCCCCGGTGTCGCCGCCGTTGCCGCAGGCGGCGGCCACCAGGGAAACGGTGGCGACGAGGGTGAGCACCCATGGCGAGCGGCGCGGGCACGACAGGATCAGTTCTGAGGTGTGAAACAGCATCGTGGTCTCGCCTTCCCGGTGGCCGGTGCCGGGAAAACATCGTCCCCGTGTCGAGCGTCCTCCAAGAAGGCGTACACCCCCGGCACGGCCGTGCCGTGCCGGGGGTGCTTCGCTCCGCTTTGTCGGCAGGGGTCAGTGGCGAGCGCCAGCCTCGACGGGGGCGCGAGTGGCCTCGACCCTGCTGCCCTGGGGGGACGCCGGCTCGTGCTCGTCCTGGCTGTCATGTCCCTTTGAGATGCGAGCGACCTCCAGGGCGCTCCAGATGGCCAGAATGCCGGCAAGCGTCCATCCCGGCGACCATGGGCTGTCGGTCAGGGCGACGACGCCCACGATCAGCAAGAAAGTCCCTGCTCCGCGGATGGCGAGCGGGTTGAACAGCGAGGCCACGAGCAGGGCTACGCCCAGGGCCGGGTACACCACCCCGTGCTCCCCTTTCATGGCCTCCATGTCGAGCGTCTGATAGGCGGTGATGCCACCCCCTACCGCCAAGGCGGCCAGACCGGGGCCCATGAACCGCTGACTGCTCCCGTCCACCAGCCACGCCAGCGTTGTCGCCGCTCCGAGCACGATCAGCGTCTGGTACAGCGGCCACCCGGCCAGGGTGGTACCGACGCAGGCCAGGGCTCCGAGGGCCAGGACGGCTGCGGCAGCAAACTGTCGTTGCCGGTTGGTATCACCGATGGTTCGGCTGGTGCAGTAGGGATCCATCCTCCATGCCTCCTCTTCGCATCTATTCCGTCGTCCTGTGCCCTTACCCCGCCTCGACGCCTCAGCATTCGTTCCTCGACCGGCAGCCTGCAGGCGCTTCTTCGAGACGGTCCGGGGAGGAGGGGACGGTGCTTGCCGCCATGGGATGAGGGGGCCGGCGAGTGGGCGGGCCCGCTTTCGGGCAAGTGGCGAAGTGACGGCCGCGCCGGGTGGCCGATGGAGAGGATGAGTCGAGCTGAACAGCGTCGTGCACTGGATCGTAGGCTCCGACTGGCTCTGGTTGCCGGTCCTGGCCGTCAGCGCCATGATCATCGTGGCAGCCATGGTGGTCACCGCAGCGGCCACCGCAGCCGCGTTCGTGGTCCCCTACCGCAGTCGGACGGGTCGCACCCACGGAAGCACCGAGGGAGGGCAGAGGCCTCCGTTCACCTCCCCGCCCCGAGAGGCGGCTCCCGGGCCCAGGGACGCCGGGGGCCCGCCGACGTCCTTCGGGGAGCCAGCGTGGGGTGGGTCGAACCTCGGTGCGGACGTGGAGAGGCGCTCAGCCTGACGGAAGCCGGTTGGGGCAGGCGGGGCCCTGCTCTGCGTCGGCCACGACCGGCTCCTCCGGAGGAGCATCGCGGTCGAGATCCGGTCGGTCGGTGCCGGCGGTACGACCGAAGCGCTGCGTCGCCCACACCTCACCGCTCTCGTCACAGACCACGCCCACCCCCAAGCGGTCGAAGCCGGGCTCCAGAACGTTGACGCGGTGACCTTCCGAACGCATCCAGCCGACGTGGACCCGCCCCGCCGCCACCGGAGCGCTGGATTGGAAGATGTTCTCGCCCAGTGCCGTGTAGCCGTCCACCGCCTCCTGCATGTCCTGTGCGTCCTGGTGCTCGAGGCGCCCGGCTGCCGCCATGTCCGCGCTCCACTGCCGGGCTCGCTGAGCCAGCTCCTCGTCCCAGGCCAGTGGCGACAGGCCTCGCTCTTGGCGCTCCCGGTTGACCATGTCGAAGATCGCCCGCTCCATGGCACGCTCCGGAGCGGCGTCGCCCGTCTCCGGGGGATCTCCTGCCGGGGGGGCTTCCGCAATGGGTCCGTCCGGCGCCGGGACCTCGACCACGCAGCCGCTCGAGACGAGGGACACCAGGCCCAGCACAGCGATGACACGTCGCACGGGCAGGCGGGTCCTAGGGGAGGCGACCAGGGGGAACGCCTTCGAGTGCCGCGGTCATGAACGCCTTCCACGTCTCGGCGGGGATCGAGCCGCCCGTCACCCGCTCCACGCCCTTCACGTTGAACAGCGAGGTGGGCCGCTCCTTGTTGCCCATCCACACCGCCGTCGACAGCGTCGGCGTGTAGCCCGCGAACCACGCATCACGCCACTCCTGGGCCGTGCCCGTCTTTCCCGCCGCCGGCCGGCCGATGTCGGCCGCGGTGCCGGTACCCCTGGCGATGACTCCCTCGAGGATGTCGGTGACGGCGAACGCCACCCGGGCGTCGAGGACCGATTCGGGAACGCGGTTCCGGTTGTCCTCCACGATCTCGCCGTCCGGCCCCTCGACCCACATCACCGGCGTCGGGGCCTGGCGCCGGCCCCCGTTGGCGAACACGCCGTACGCCGAGGCCATCTCCAGCGGTGAGACCTCCTGGACCCCGAGGGCGTAGCTGATGCCGTGGACCTCAGGGCTGGCGACCCACGCCGAGGTGATGCCCAGGCGCTTGGCCATGTGCCCCACCTCGGGGACGCCCACGTCTCTGATGAGCTGGGCGTACACCGTGTTGTAGGAGCGCTCGGTGGCCCGGCGCAGGTTCACCCGCCCGCCCGCCGAACCCTCGTAGTTGTGCACCACGCACCCGAAATCACCCGTGCACCCGGGAACCCGGTAGGCGCTGGGGGCCGAGTAGACCCTTGTCTCGGGTATCCCCTTCTCCAGGGCGGCAGCCAGCACGAACGGCTTCCACGACGAGCCGGGCTGGCGCCCGGTCCCGCCACCGTTGGCGTACACCACCTCAGGGTCCCAACAGGCGGCGGGGACGTCGATGGCCCCCTCGAGCTCGGGCGGCGCCGGAGGGCAGTTGCCGAGCGCCAGGTTGACCTGCCCCCCGGGAGCCTTGAAGTCACGGCCCCCGACGAGGGCGACAACGAAGCCGTTCCTCGGGTCGACCGAGGCCAGGGCCATCTCCAGCGGCGGCTGTGTGCCCTCCAGGGCGCCGGCAACGGTGGCCCTGGCAATGTCTTGGATGCGGGGATCGAGGGTGGTGTGGATCTTCAGGCCGCCGGCGTGGAGCCGCTCGCCGTACTGGTCCTCCAGGTACCGCCGCACGTAATCGACGAAGTAGGGGTAGCGGCTGACGGGGTTCCTCGGTGCGTGGACGACGGTCGACGGCCGTGGCGGCTCGCCGTTCTCGGCCAGCCAGATCCTCCGGTCGACCGCCTCTTCGTGCTCCTGGTCGCTGAGGTACCCCTGGGACCGCATCTCGTCGAGCACCAGGAGCCGCCGTTGCTCGGCCACCGCCGGGTCGCCCAGGGGTTCGTAGCGGCTCGGTGCGGGGATGAGCCCGGCCAGCAGCGCGGCCTCGGAGACGTCGATCTCGCTCACCGGCTTGCGGAAATAGGTCATCGACGCCGCACCCACGCCGATGGCGCCCTGGCCCAGGTAGATCCCGTTGAGGTACTTGAAGAGGATGTGGTCCTTGTCCTCCAGACGTTCCAGCCGGCGGGCCAGCACCGCCTCCTTCAGCTTGCGTTCGAGCGTCTGCTCTGCGCCGACGTACGCGTTCTTCACGTACTGCTGGGTGATGGTCGAGCCGCCCTCGACGATCTCACCCGCCTTGATGTCGGCGATCAGGGCGCGGAGCATGGCCAGAGGATCGATCCCGCTGTGGGAGTAGAACGACTGGTCCTCAGCCGCCACCACGGCTTCCTTCAGGTGCTCGGGGATGTCCCCTTGCTCGATGGGCAGTCGGCGCTCGAACTGGCGGAACACGGCGATCTCCTGGCCGTGGACGTCGTAGACACGGCTGAGGAGCCCGCCCCGGGCCGGGCGGAGCTCGGGCAGCTCGTCGAGCGACGGCGGAGCCAGGACTGAGGCCGCCACGATGCCGGAGACGCCGACGGGTGCCAGAGCGGCGACGACGAGCACGACGGTGGCGGCCCACGCCAGCCCACGGTGGCCTTGGTTCATCGAGTCTGGGGTCGGCTGGCTCGGCTGCGCACCGGCCCAGGGTACGGGGGTGGTGCGGCGATCGCCCCGGGGCGTCGGGCGGTTCGCCGACGTTGCGTCGCCTTCATCCGTCCTCGTCCTCGGGGCGCCGACCGCCACTCCAGCCCCTCACGTCTGCCAGCGCCGAGGCTCCGGGGGCGGCGGTCGCCACGATGCTCAACGACCCGTCCGTCTCCAGCACGACGGCGGCCACGTCGGCCATGTCGGCGACGCCCGACTGGCGCAGCGCCTGGTGCACCTCCTCGGCGTTCAGCCGCTCCTTGCGCAGCACGTCCTCGAGCAACTGGCCGTGGCGCATCACCACCTGCGGCTCGGACTTCACGAGCCGGCGCACCGCCGGGAACCGCCGGCTGGCGCTGGCAACGACGTACTGCAGCGCCACGAGGAGACCGAGTGCGAGAGCGCCCTCGGCAAACGACACCTCCGAGGAGAGCAGCACGGTCGCCAGCGTGGAGCCGACGGCGACGGTGACCACGAAGTCGAAGGCGTTGAGCTTGGCCAGCGTGCGTTTGCCGGACAGGCGCAGGAACAGGACGAGGGTTGCGTAGGCCAGGGGGCCGATCAGGACCACCCTGGCGGTGTCGGACCAGCTGTCGAACCACACGCTGTGACGTTACCGACGGTCCTGGCGACTGCTACGGCGGTTGGAGTCGCATCCGGGGCCACACCTAGAGTGAGCTCATGGAGCGACTGCCGTCGGCAATGGTCTGGTCACGACGGGTTGTGCCCCTGGTGATGGCTGCCACTTCGGTGATGGTTGCCGGCTGCGGCGCCGACAGCTCCGACAGCGACGAGGCCACGCAGCCGCGCCCCGACGTCACCACCTTCGAGGAGGGAACCTTCGCCGACCTCCCACTGGTTCCCGAGTCCGATCCCGTTTCAGCGCCCAACCAGGAGGACGGGGTGCAAACCCGGTCCTACGTCGTCCGCAACACCAAACCGGCCGAGGTGTTGGAGTTCTACGAGCAGCAGCTGGCTGATCTCACCGTGGTCAGTGCTCCGGAGCAGATCGGCGACGACACCTATCGCGGGCGCTGGCGGCTCGATGGCGGCGAGGTCCTCACGGTCAGCGCCACTCCTGCCGCGAGTCTTCGGAACGGCGACTCGGCGTACGCCGGGGAGTTCCTCACCCAGTACAGCCTCAGCCTGGCGCCCGAGGACCGCTGAGGCCGCCCCCGAAGGAGCGGTTCGCGAACGCATGCCGGCGCGCTCCGGGAGCTACATGACGTGCATGAACAGATGTCCCTGGGTACTCTCGGCGTCGCATCACGAAGCGGCACTGTCCCAGAGCGAGAGAAGAGGTACCTATGCGTTCATGGTCCCGGCGGTGGGTTCTCGGAACGGTCGCGGTGGTGGCCGTGGTCATACCGGTCAGCGTCGCGTGGGCCTGTGTCGGCCTCGTGGTGTTCAAGACCACGGGCTCGGCGACGGTCGAACCAGGCGGGACGGTGGAGGTCTTCGGCAGCGACTTCGGCAGGGGGAAGCCCGTGCACTTCCGCCTCGACGCCCCCGACGGGCCGATCCTCCAGACGTTCCCCAACCCTCAGCCCTCCACCATGACGAACACCTTCACGGTCCAGGTGCCCATCCCCCAGGACGTCTCTCCGGGGCCCCACGTCCTGTTCGCCACGCAGGAGCACTACGACATGAACGTCGGCATCCCGGCCCGGGCCACCATCAACGTGGGCTCCTCGCCACCGGTCGCGCCGCTGCCTATTGATCGGGTCGCGGCCCTCGAGGTCAGTGACGGGCCGAGCGCCGCCCGCTACGTCCTCATCGGGTTGGGCGTCGCCGCTACCGCCCTCCTGGTGGCGGCCGCCGCACGCGCCATCGCGGCACGCCAGCCCTCGGCAGGCCAGGCCGAGGGCGTCAAGACCTCGTAGCGAACCAACCTTGAGTCTCTCTCCTGCGGCCTCCAGGCCGCAGCTTCCATCGTCCCAGGAGGTCCCGTGAACCGTATTCCTCGCCGCGCTGCGGTCGTCGCGACAC
>JAHWKL010000091.1 GCA_019347915.1 Actinomycetota bacterium | reverse complement strand
CCGCGCGACGCGGTGATGCCGTTCACGATCATGGGAGGCGCTTACCTGCTCGCCGTGACCGTGCCGGTGACGGTCGTCGAGTGGCGGCGGCTGCGCGCGATCAGCGCGGCGGCCACAACCATCGGCTCGGCCCAGCATGACTTGCCCACCAGCCGGCCGGTTGCCGAAGATAAGCCTTGAGATGCGTGGCAAAGGAATCACCAGTGGTCGCCGGCGGCATCGTCCCGATGGGTCATACTATCGGGAGACGCGGCGGCGAAGCGTGTCGGGCGGCGGGCGGCACGTGCGCATTCGCCTCAGTTGGGCGGCTGTCACGGTCGTCGTCGTCGCGCTGGCGCTTGCCGCGTTCCTGGGCCTGGCGCTCGGCCGGCTCCTCGCCGGCGGCGGCCTCGTCGGCCCGCCGCCTCGGCAGGCGTCGTCCCAGGGCAGAAGCCAGCGCACCGGCGCCCACCGCGAGGAGAAGGGCGGTGGCGTACCCGGACAGGACGGTGTGCTTCACCAGCTCGTAGTAGCCGTCACCGACGACGGCGATCACGACCTGGCTGAGGGCGGCGGCGCCCAGCAGGTAGCAGGCCGCCCCGAGTGCCCGCCCCTCCGTGCCCATGGATCGCCTGAACAGCGCCAGGGCACCGGCCACCAGGGCCGCCAGCCAGACGACCGGGAGAAGTGGCCAGCTCACCGGGGCCAGCCAGCCGAGCAGTCGCTCGGTGGGGTTCGGCCGGGGGGCGAGGCGGTCGTCGCGTGGGCGGGGCGTCGGGTAGTTCGAGAGGTCTTCCGGACGCAGCTCGGAGACCGCCTCCGCACCGGCTCCCAGGAGCTGTGGCCAGTGACGCGGCTGGGTGGCCAGGTAGACGAGGAGGTCGCGTCGATCGACCTGACGGTGGAACTGCTGGTACTGAGCGTCCACATCCCTCTGCCGGGGCTCCAAGGCGAAGTATCCCGTGCCGCGGTAGCGCACCAGATCCTCGGCGACACCCAGTGAGCGCAAGACGGACTCGGGGTCGGGCGAGTCGACGAGCAGGGTGTGGAACACCAGGTTGTGGTTGTTGACCTCCGCGAAGAACGACGGCTGCTGCAACAGGTTCCCCGCCGCCGTGGCGAGGAGGACCACACCGGCGGCCGCCGGGGCGACCCGGCCTCGCCACGGTCCGGAGAGCATCCGTGTCTCCACCGTTCTCGACAGGAGAACGGGCACGACGAGCAGGGCGAACACGAACGTCTGCGACTTGGCCAAGACCAGGAACACCGTGGCGAGCGTCAGGAGCACGAGCGGCAGCCACGGAGTGCCCGCCGCACGCACGTACCAGGCCGTGGCCGCCACCACCGCCAGGAGCCCGAGGAAGGCGGCGGGCTCGCTGAACGGGGACACGAAGTAGGCCACGAAGGCGACGTCGGCGAGGAGCACGCCGGCGACCACGACAGCGACCACCCGGGCGCGACGGGGGCCGGGCAGGGCCCGGTACAGGGCGGCAAGGAGCAGGCCGAAGAGCGCCGAATGCAGCACGCCCAGGGCACGCAGGTCGAAACCCGACTCGTAGCGCAGCTGGTAGGCCCGCACGACGGGCCAGGCCAGCCACTGCTGCGACGACACGTACGCCACTTCCGGGCGGCAACCGTAGGTCACCGGGGCGTAGTGCAGCACCACCCGGCTCTGGAGCACGTCCACCCGCCTGGCCAAGTCGAAATGGCACATCAGCCGGAAGCCGTCGCCGTTGTCGGCCAGCCCGATGTGCTCGCCCCAGAACAGCTGGAAGAAGGCGGCCACCACGCCCACCAGGGCGACACAGGTGGCCACGCCGGGCTCACCCAGCCTCCGCCGCCGGCCGGGCGCGTCACCCCCCTCGGTCAGGGGGGACGTGGCTTCGCCGTTCCGCATGTGGGGTTCGTCTCCGAAGCGGCTGCAGGCGTGGGCAGGGAGCTTCGGGCAGCAGGCCAGACAACGCCAGAACCCTACTCGGGAGCACCGGCACAGCATCGGCCGCTGCTGTCCCCGCTGCGCCGCGCCGACGGACACGTCCAGCTCACTGGGGTGGTGTCGTTCGACCACCAGCCGTCACTCGCCCTCGCCGGGGCGATCGCCGGCCGAGCGATACGGCTGCGCGGGCTGAACGCCACGATGAGCGTGCCGGCGATGAGGACGACGGGTCCGTGGCGCGACAGGGTCGTCGTTCACCGCCCGCTCATCCGACTGCGCCGGCGGCGAGCGGTGGTAAACCCGACGACAACTCGGCCCGGGAGCTCGGCGCTCGGTGCGCCAGGATTGGGGCTCGGAGCGCCGGCGTCTATCATCTCGCCGCCACCACCTCGCAGACCAGCAGGCTTGAGCTCCTGGATTGGGGTCGCAGAGACCGTGCCGCCCCTCATGGCGAAAATCCGCTCCGCCAGTCCCGAACGGCTCCGTCGGCTCCTGAGAGGTTGGACGGAGTCAGCCGGCAACCTCGGCCAACCGCAGCCAGGTTGGCCCCTGGCGGTCCTCTGGGTCGCGGCGATGACCCTCCTGCAGGTGATGCGGCAGCCCCGCGGGACGCTGTGGGACACCCTGTGGGCCGAGGACGCCGGGGTCTTCCTCTCCCAAGCCCTCGCTCGTCCCTTTCCCGCCACGCTCCTCGACCCCCACGCCTCCTACGTCCAGCTCGCCCCGAGGCTCGTCGCCAGGGCGGCAGCCACGCTCCCGCTGGAGCACGCCGCCGCCGTGATCGCGTTCGGGTCCGCGCTCGTGGTGGCGCTCCTGTCCGTCTACGTGTACTTCGCCAGCTCGGTCGTGTTCCGCACACAATGGCCGCGAGTGGTCCTGGCCACGCTAGTGGTGCTGGTGCCGGCGACCACCTACGAGACCAACGCCACCGCGGCGAACCTGCACTGGTACCTCATGTTCGCCTGCTTCTGGGCGCTCCTCGTACCGGTCCCGGGCCGGCTCTGGGTGGGGGCGGGCGCCGCCATCGCAGTGGTGGCGACGCTCAGCGACCCACTGGCCGGGCTCCTCTTGCCTCTGGCACTGGGGCAGATGGTCCGGAGCGAGCGCTGGGGTGAGCGGGTTGTCCCCATCGCCTTCACCGTCGGGCTCGCCGCCCAGCTCCTGCTGGGGGCACTCCGGGAGTCACCCGAGCCGTTCGGCGACGTGGAGGCCGGTGACCTGCTCGGCATCTACGCCTTGCGCGTGGCCGGGTCGCTCCTCGTCGGTGACCGGTTCCTCGACGAGTTCTGGAGACAGCTGGGCTGGGCGTTCGCCTGGACGAGCCTGGCCGTCGTGGTGGTGGCGGTCGGCTACGGAATCGCCTCGAGTGACGGGCGGAGGCGCTTCCACCTCAGCATCACCATGTTCTGTTCGGCGGCCTTCCTGGCCGTGCCCCTGCTGGTGCGGGGGACGGTGCACCTGCTGGAACGGGAGACCTTCACCCTGAACGGCTCCCGCTACATGGTCGTGCCTATCCTGTTCCTCGCCGTCGCCGTCCTGCTGGTGGCGGAGGAACCGGGCCCGCGGTTCTCCGCGGCGGCAACGCGCCACCTGCAGATGGGCGTCGTGCTGTGGGCGCTCACCCTGGTCGTGCTCAACTACTCGGGCGATTCCGTGCGGGGAGGCGCGCCGAGCTGGACCGCGAGCCTGGCGCACGCACGGAGCTACTGCGCCACCCCCTCTGTCCCGGGGGACACGGACGTCGTGATCGGGCGCGGACCGGACGACGTCTTCCCGGTGCGGACGACCTGTGACCGGATCCGATGAGCGACCGGCGGAGGCCCTTCCTTGGCCGCGGGCGCCGAGGTCGTTACAGTTCGTGTTCATGTCACGTTAGGTTCGTGGCCATGTGAAGTCCCGGCGACCGTCGTCGGGCGGGCCACGACATCTCGTAGGAGAGCCGTTGAAGCAGCAACTGATGTATCTCGACGCCGGTACGGGCAGCCTGATCGTCTCCGTGGTTGTGGCCGGCGCCGCAGGTCTCGGTGTGTTCCTGCGCATGGGCTGGCGGCGCGTCGTCGGCGCCTTCTCACCGAGGCGGCGGGCCGAGCAGCGTGTTGGGGACCAGGAGGCGGGCGACCAGAGGCCGGCCGACGATCCTGCGGTCTCGCTCAACACCGGCTCGCCGCCCGAGCCGCGGGACTGACGAACCGTCCGGAGGTGGGCAGTGCCATCCCGGAGCCGGCATCGTTCCGCGACCCAGATTCGGCCGTCTTCTACGCTGACGGGCTGGTACTGCGAGGGCTGAGCGAGCAGGGAGCGGCCGACTGGCGCCAGCTCGCCGGCACCGCGTTCTTCCCCCGCCTGGTCGACGAGGGCCGGATCGTGCGCACCGCGCTGTACGAAGCCGAGGCGCCGCTCGCCCCCCGCGGCGAGCCGTGGTCGCTCGTGCTCGAGCACGAGCGCATCCCGGTCATCTCCTACCCCTTCGAGTGGCCCTTCGCCATGCTCCGCCAAGCCGCCATCTGCCACCTCGAGGTACTGCTCGCCGCACTCGAGGAGGGCATCACCACCAAGGACGGTACCGCCTACAACGTCCAGTTCGTGGGCAGCCGACCGGTGTTCATCGACCTCGGGTCGTTCGAGGCCGCCAGCGGCCCGTGGCCCGGGTACCGCCAGTTCTGCCAGACCTTCCTGTTCCCGCTGCTCGTCCAGGCACACCTGCGCATCGCCTACCAGGGGTTACTGCGCGGCAGCCTCGACGGCCTCCAGCCGGGCGACGTCAGGGGGATGTTCGGGGGCCTGCGCCGCTTCAAGCGGGGGGTCTTCCGTCACGTGTACCTCCACAGCGTGGCCGAGCGGCGGGTCACCGCCAGCTCGGAGAGCGTCAAGGCCGAGCTCGGTCGAGCGGGCTTCGGGACGGAGCTGGCCAAGGCGACCGTGGCCAAGACGCTCAAGCTGGTGCGTCGCCTCGAGGTCAAGCGCTCGGGCACGGCCTGGTCCGACTACCGCGACACCTGCTCCTACACCGACGACGACGCGGCCGCCAAGCGGGCCTTCGTGGAAGCAGCCCTGGCTGCCGGGCCGTCGCGGTGCGTCCTCGACCTGGGCGCCAACGACGGGGCCTACTCACTACTGGCCGCCGGCCACGCCGAGCAGGTGGTGGCGGTCGACGGTGACGAGGCCGTGATCGACGGCCTGTACCGACGCCTGCGCCAGGACGGGATCACCAACGTGCTCCCCTTGGTGATGGACCTCGCCGACCCGTCGCCGGGGCTCGGTTGGCGGAACAAGGAGCGGGCCCCCTTCGCCGAGCGGTTGCGACCCGACCTGGTGCTGAGCCTGGCCCTGGTCCACCACCTCGCCATCACCGCCAACGTGCCCCTGCCCGAGATCGTCGACTGGCTGCACGGGTTCGGAGCACGCCTGGTGGTCGAGTACGTGGACCGTCCCGATCCCATGACCCGCCGGCTGCTCTCGAACAAGCCGGCGGGGTTGTTCGACGACTACCGCATCGACCACTTCGAGCAGCTCCTGGCCGCCCGGTTCCACATCGCCGAGCGGCAGCTGGTGCCGAGCGGCACCCGCACCCTGTACCTGTGCGAGCCCTAGGACACTGGCTCGCACGCACGGGCGGGGCCGGCGAGGTGCCCTCGTCGGGCCGCTCCGCTTCGTGCCGCGGGTGGCACTACCCTCGCCGCTAGGTGCTCACCTTCGTCGTCTGCCTCGCCGTCGTCGTCGTGTCCGGGGCGGTCGTGGTCCGCATCGTGCTCCTCGACGAACCCAGGCCCCCCGCGCCGCCCAGGCAGGGCGACGTGCGGCCACGGGCGTCGACGACACCCGAACCGGACGGGCCCGACCGGCCGTGGTGGCGGCGTGAAGGGCGCCGCTTCGTCGAGATCTTCGCCTTGAGCGGCTTCGTCGTGGCGCAGCCGGTGCTGGCGTCGTTCGGGGAGTCACCGGAGACGTTCGTCTCGGTCGATGCCTCGGCCCGCATCATCGTGGCCTTCGGAGCGGCCGTGGTCCTGACGCCGGCGCTGGCGCTGTGGGGGCTGGTGGCAGCCACCGGTCTGGCCGGCGCCCGCGTGCGGCAAATCGCTCAGTCCACCGCCATCGGCGTCCTCGTCGGCCTGTTCGTGTCGTTGTCCGCCCGCCCGCTCGTGCCGGGCCCGCTGCTGCTGGTTGTAGCGGCGCTGGCTGCCGGGCTCGTGGCTGCCGTCCTCTACGAACGGTTCGCCGCGGCCAGGCTGTACCTGCTGTTCGCGTCGACCGGTCCGGTGGCGTTCCTGGCTCTCTTCCTGGTGTCCTCGCCGGTGACCAACCTCGTCTTCACTCCCGAGCGGGACCCGGTGATGGTGTCGGCCGCGTCGGAAGGAACGTCGGGCCAGCCATCGGTGGTCATCGTGGTGCTCGACGAGCTCCCCACCATGTCGCTGCTCGACGGCTCCAACCGGATCGACCCCGAGCTGTTCCCGAACTTCGCCCGTTTCGCGGACGACGCCACCTTCTACCGCAACACCACGACGGCGGCCACCTTCACCGTCGTCGCCATGCCCGCCCTGCTCACCGGGCGCATCCCCAGCCAGGCCGCCGCGGCGCGGAACGACTACGTCGAGAACCTGTTCACCCTCCTCAGCCCCACCCATGTCCTCAACGTGCACGAGCCTCTCACGTCCCTGTGCCCACCGTCGCAGTGCGACCAGCGCTTCGACGCCCGGGCCATCGGCCGCCTCGGATCCCTGGCCTGGCACCTCTGGAGTGCCATCGTCATGCCCGGGGCGGAGGGGCCCGGCAATGAGGGGGCCGGCGAAGACGCCGTCGAGCGATCGCACCACGACTTCTGGGAGGCCCTCGCCCCGATGCTGGCTGGGCGCGTCGATCAGGTCGACGACTTCCTGGAATCGCTAGAGCCCGAAGGCGCCCGGCCCCGGCTCGACTTCGCCCACCTGCTGTTTCCCCACGTGCCCTGGGACCGACTTCCCTCCGGCCATCGGTACGAGGGCGACCCCATCCCGCTCGGGCTCCGCCACCCGCGGTGGACCTCCGAGACGGCGGGTCGACTGGGCCGGCAGCGACACCTCCTGCAGCTGCAGTACACCGATCAGCAGGTGGGGAAGGTGCTCGACCGCTTGGAGGAGCTCGACCGCTACGACGACTCCTATGTGATCTTCCTCGCCGACCATGGCATCTCGTTCCAGGATCAACAGGTCTGGCGGGGTGTCTCGGGCGAAAACGAACACGAGCTCCTGTGGGTACCGCTGCTGATCAAGGCCCCGGGTCAGACCGAGGGCCGGTTCACCGACGTGAACAGCCAGACCACCGACCTGGTGCCGACCATCGCCGACGCCATGGGGATCAGCATCGACTGGGAGCTCGACGGTCGTTCGCTCCTCGCCGGCGCACCCCGGCCCGGCGGCGACAAGCGGTTCGTCCCCGACGTGAACCAGGGGCAGCTCAAACCCGACGAAGGCCGGTCCTACGCGACCATCGACGGGGACCAGGGCTTCCGCAGCATGCTTGTCGCGCCGCCGGCGTCAGCCGTCCCGAGCGACGATCCGCTCGCCCTGTACCACCTCCCGCCGCACCTCGATCTCACCGGCACATCCGTCGACGACCTTCCTCAGGGGCCGCCCGCCGACTGGAAGGCCCGTCTCATCGATGGCGGGCGCTACGACGACGTCGACGTCGGGGCGGCGACCGTCCCGGTGTACATCTCCGGTGTGGTGGAAGAACCGGAGACCGAGCTGCGCGACGTCGTCGTGGCGGTCAACGGCGTGATCGGCGGCTGGGGCCGTCTGGAGCAACACTACGACGCAGACGAGACCCGGTTCGCAGTGCTGGTGCCCGAGTCCTTTCTGCGCCCGGGCGCCAACACCGTCGAGGTGTTCGCCATGGAAGGCCCGCCGGGTGCCGTCACCCTCCGCCCGGTCGAGCTCGTCGAGTAGGTTCCCGGAGCAGCGCACGAGCGTCCCGATGGCGCATCGCCGTCGGCAGCAGCCTCCATGAACGCCTCCTCCACCGCCCATCCCGGCGCCTCCTCGGCAGATGCGGCGCCAAGTCCGGCCGGCCCCCTGGCCGGCGGTCCGCCGGCCCTGGTCTGGCTCCTCACCGCCCTCCACGCCGTGCTGCTCGTGTTCCACGGCGTCCTCGTCCCCACCTGGAGGGCGCCGGACGAGCTCGACCACGTCGACCTCGCCGTCGCCGTCGCCGAAGACGGCGACTATCCCGCCTACGACCAGCGGATCGTGGACCCAGGAATAGCGAGATCGGTCCCTCTGGTCCGGTTGGGGGAGGGCTCGCGGCACTTGCGCCGGGGTGAGGCGATGCCGCGCGGCGACCGTCCGACGCGGAAAGAGCTTCGGGAGTCGAGCCCCGAGCCCGACGTCGACCCGGCCAGTACGAAACGTGTGAACCACATGGCCCAGCACCCACCGGCCTACTACCTGTACCTGGCCGGCACGAGCGTGGTCACCGACGCGCTGGCCCCCGGGACCGGTCTCGGCTCCTACGACCGGGAGGTGGCCACCATGAGGCTCCTCAGCCTGATCCTGGTCATCCCTCTCCCGCTCCTGGCGTGGGCCGCGGCACGCGCCGTCGATGCCTCCGAACCGGCCGCAGTGGCGGCGGCGGTCATCCCCCTCGGGATCCCCCAACTCACCCACATCGGCGCCGGCGTCAACAACGACGCCCTGCTCCTGCTGCTCATGGGCATCCTCACGCTGATGGCGGTGAGATTCGCCACCGGCCACGTCGACGGCGGCGGCATCGTGCTCGCCGGGGCGCTCACCGGGCTCGCCCTGCTGACCAAGGCGTTCGCCTTCGTCGTGCCCGTCTGGCTGGTGATGGCGGTCGCCGGCGGCGTCCACCGGAGCCGTCGGTGGGTTCCGGTGATCGGCGGGTACCTGGCGGTGGCGTTGGTCACCGGCGGCTGGTGGTGGGTGATGAACCTGGTCCGCCACGGCTCCATCTCGCCGTCCATCGAGTACGCCCGCCTCGAGAGGACGGGCGCCGGTGTCGAACACGACCTCTCGGGCTGGCTGGCCGACTGGGTGCCCAACATGTCCGAGCGCTTCTGGGGATCCTTCGGGTGGGTGGAGGTCCCGCTCCCGGTCGCCTGGACGACGGTCGCCACCGCCGTGGTGGTGGTCGGCGTCATCGCCGCCCTCGTGGGGAAGCACCGAGGAATCCGGGGAGAGGTGGCCGTGGCCCTGCTGGCCCCCACGCTCCTCCTGGGGGTGTTCGTGTTCCTCAGCGGGTTCCGCCTCTACCAGCTCTCGACCGTGCCCGCCATGGTGCAGGGTCGCTACCTCTTCGGCGGCCTGGTGGGGCTGTCGGTGCTGGTCGCCGTGGGCCTGAGCCGGCTCCTGGGGCGCCGGGCGGCCCTCCTCCCGGCGCTGCTGCTGCTGGCAGCCGCTGCCATGCAGCTCCGCGCCATGACGACGCTTCTCGATGCCTTCTGGGGGGAGCAAGGGTCCGGCGTCGCCGAGGGCCTCGCCGCCGCTGGCGCGTGGTCCCCCTGGCCCCCGGGGGTGCTGGTCGCCCTGACCGCAGCAGGAGCCGTGACGGTGGTGGCGACCGGAGTGGGCGCCCTGCGGTTCGCCGGCATCGGCAGCCGCCAGGACGTGGGCTGACGTGGGCCACGCCACTGCGGACACGCTGCGCGTCGCCGTCGACGCAACCCCGTTGCTGGGCGCCCGGACCGGGATCGGTGCCTTCACCGCTGCCCTGCTCGAGCACCTCGCCGGTCGGCCGGAGGTGGAGGTCACCACCTACGGCCTCACCTGGCGAGGGCGCCAGGGGCTGGCCGGCGCGGTGCCGGCCGGGGTGCGCACCAGCCGCCGGCCGATGGCCGCCCGCCCGCTGCGGCTGGCGTGGCAGCGGGGCAACCGTCCACCGATCGAGTGGTGGACCGGGCCCGTCGACGTCGTCCACGGCACCA
>JAHWKL010000090.1 GCA_019347915.1 Actinomycetota bacterium | reverse complement strand
ATCAACTCGGCGGCCACCCTCTCCGAGGTTCACCACGGTGCCCAGGAGCGGCGCTGAAGGACCGGTCCGCCGGCGCCGTCACGAAGCTGCGCCGAGACCTTCCAGGTGGGCGGTGTCGTTGTAGCGGCGCAGGGCCCAGCGCGGTGACCGGCCGGGCTCGATCTCCACCAGCCACTCGGTGACGGCAGCGTTGGTGGCCCGCAGGTCCAGGTCGGCGACCCGCTGGAGGGGCAGGCCGAGGAAGCACATGAGCGAGCCGTCGACCACCCCGCCGTGGCACGCCACCACCACGGTGGAGCCCACGTGGTCGACGGCGATCCGGTGCAGGGTCCGGCCCACCCGCAGCAGGAAGTCGGCCACGCTCTCCCCTCCGGGGGAGAGGGGGGCGTAGGGGTCGGCCCGCATGTCGATCCCCCAGCGGTCCTGGTAGTCGTCCCAGTTCAACCCGTCGCACTCGCCGGGCTCGAGCTCGCACAGCTGGCCGTCCTGCTCCACCTTCAGCTCACCCAGCGCCGGCGAGAGGATCTCGGCCGTCTCCACCGCCCGGGGCAGGGTGGAGGCCAAGAGCCGGTCGGCGGCGGGACCATGGCCGTGCCAGCGCCGGGCCAGTGCCCGGACCTGCCGGCGCCCGAGGTCGGACAGCCCGGAGCAGCCCGTAGGGCCGCCGACCACCCGGTCGACCTGGGCCTGGGACTCGCCGTGGCGCACCAACAGCAGCCTGGTCGTGCCCCCGCTCATGCGGCCAGCCGCTCCACGAACCGCTCGAGCTGGCGCAGGTTGCGGCACTCGTACACGCCGTCGCAGTGGATGCCGTAGTCGCTCATGACCGAATCGCCGCTGTCCCAGTAAGCCGACGGCTCCGGGTTGAGCCAGTAGAGGTGACGGGCCCGGTGCCCGAGCTCGCGCATCACCCAGGAACGGGGCTCGTGGTAGTTGGTGCGGGCGTCACCGAGGACGAGCACGGTCGCACGGCCGGACACCTCGTCGCCGAAGCGGTCCCAGAAGGCCTCCAGGGCCATGCCGTAGTCGGAGTGCCCTTCGGCCCAGACCACGTCGGCCTCGGTGTTGACCCGGCGGATGGCCACGTCGACGTCGTCCTCCCCGGAGAAGAACGGGGTGACCTCGTCGAGCCCGTCGATGAACACGAACGAACGCACCCTCGAGAACTGGCTGCTGATGGCGTGCACCAAGGCGAGGGTGAACCGGGCGAAGGCGGCCACCGAGCCGGAGATGTCGGCCACCACGAAGATCTCCGGCTTGGCCGGCCGGCGGTGGCGGAAGCGGGGCTCGACCGGCACCCCGCCCGACCCCAGCGATCGACGCACGGTGGCCCGGAAATCCAGCGCGCCACGACGGTGCCGGCGCTTGCGGGCCAGGCGGACGGCCAGTCGGCGGGCGAGGGGCTGGAGGGAGCGGCGCAGCTGGGCCAGCTCGTCCCGGGTGGCGTGCATGAAATCGACGTCCTCGGGCAACGGGCGGCGCAGGGCGCGTGCCACCTCCGCCGCTCCCCGGTCGGCCACCAGGCGCCGGCGGAGCTCGGCGTCGATCTCCCGACGGAGCCGCTCGCCCCGCCGCTCGAGCTCCTCTCGGTGCAGGCGCTCCTGCAACGGCTCCCACTCGCCCCCTGCCTGCGACCCCGCCCGCTCGACCAGACGGCCGACGGTGCCCTCCAGGTCGAGGTGCCGCAACGTCCGGTAGTGGTGGTAGCTCAACCCCATGCGGCCACCCCGCTCGAGGCCGGCGTGGCGGCGCACGGCCCGGCGGGCCAGCTCCTGCAGCAGCTCGTCGCCCCCCTCGGCCAGGGCCCGCTCCAGCAGCTCGGCCAAGGTGCCGTCGTCGTCGTCCTGGTGTTCGCCGGCGTCGGGGTCCTCCACACCGGCCAGCGAGAACCACACGTCGAACACGGTGTCGAACACCGGCAGGTGGGAGGAGTCCTTGACCAGGGTGGCGGCCAACGCCCCCTTGAAGACGTCACGATCGTCGAGGGGCACCTGGGCGAGGGCGGTGGCGGCGTCGAGGTGCTCGGTGAGCGAGACGGGGAGGCCCGACCGCCGGAGCTCCTCGACGAAACCGGCCAGGACGGGCAGCATCAGGAGACGCCGCTGCCGCTGAGCGCCTTGGTCGCCTTGGCGATGTCGCTGCGGTACTTCAGCAGGATGTGCAGGGTGTCGACGGCCTGCTCGGCGTCGACGGTCTCGATGTTCAACAGCACCAGGGTCCGGGCCCAGTCGAGGGTCTCCGAGACCGAGGGGGGCTTCTTCAGGTCGAGACCCCGCAACGAGCGCACGATTCGCCCGATCTCCGCTGCCAGGTGCTCGGACACGCCCTCGACTTTGGAGAGCACGATCCGCTGCTCACGTTCGACGTCGGGGTAGTCCAGGTGCAGGTAGAGGCATCGTCGCTTGAGGGCCTCGGACAGCTCCCGGGTGTTGTTGGACGTCAGGAACACCAGCGGCACCGTCGACGAGGTGACCGTACCCAGCTCGGGGATCGACACCTGGTAGTCGGACAGCACCTCGAGCAGCAGGGCCTCGGTCTCCACCTCCACCCGGTCGATCTCGTCGATCAGCAGCACCACCGGCTCGGTCGAGCGGATGGCCTCGAGCAGCGGGCGGCTGAGCAGGAAGTCCTCGGAGAAGATGTCGTGCTCGATGTCGTCCCAGTCGGCGGCGCGCTCCGCCTGGATCCGCAACAGCTGTTTCTTGTAGTTCCACTCGTACAGCGCCTTCGACTCGTCGAGGCCCTCGTAGCACTGGAGCCGGATGAGGCGGCTGCCCATGAGCTCGGCCACCGACTTGGCCAGCTGGGTCTTGCCGGTGCCCGCCGGTCCCTCGACGAGCACGGGCTTGGCCAGGCGGTCGGCCAGGTAGACGACGCCGGCGGTGGCGTCGTCGGTCAGGTAGGCGACGTCGGCCAGGCCGTCACGGACGGCGTCGATGCTCGGGAAGCGATGGCCCACCCGTCGAGCGTACCGACCACGGCGCAGCCGCCGGTCAGGGTCCGGCGCAGAACTACTTGGGCGGTCCTGTGAGGAACCTGCAGGTCAAATACACCCGGTGAGGGTCCAAGTAGTTCTGCGTCGGCCCCTCAGACCACGTGCCCGTCCCCGTGGACGACATACTTCGTCGTCGTCAGCTCCCGCAGGCCCATCGGGCCCCGGGCATGGAGCTTCTGGGTACTGATGCCGATCTCCGCTCCGAAGCCGAAGCGCTCGCCGTCGACGAAGCGCGTCGAGGCGTTGACCAGCACTGCGGCGGCGTCCACCTCCCGGGTGAAGCGGGTCGCCGCCGCCAGGTCGGCGGTGACGATGGCCTCGCTGTGACCGGAGCTGTGGCGGTTGACGTGGGCGATAGCCGCGTCGAGGTCGGGGACGACGGCGACGCTCATCTTCGGCCCCAGGAACTCGGTGGCGAAGTCCTCCGGCTCAGCGGGACCGATCGAGGGCTCCGCTTCCCTGGCCGCCAGGTCGCCCACCAGCTCCACCCCGGCCAGGGCCTCGGCCAGAGTCGGTAGGAGCTCGCCGGCCACCGATTGGTGGACCACCAGGGACTCGGCGGCGTTGCACACCGACGGGCGCTGGGTCTTGGCGTTGACCACGATCTCCGTGGCCATGGCCAGGTCGGCGGTGGCGTCGACGTAGACGTGACAGTTGCCGGCGCCGTCGATCACCACGGGAACAGTGGCGTGCTCGAGGACGGCGGCGATGAGCGACGGGCCCCCCCGGGGGATGAGCACGTCGACCACGCCCCGGAGGCGCATGAACGCCACCGCAGACTCCCGGCTGGTGTCGTCGACCAGCACCAGGGCGTCCTCCGGCAGGCCGGTCTTGGCCAACGCCTCGCGGATCACTTCGGCCACCGCCTGGTTGGAGGAGATGGCCGCCGACGATCCCCGGAGGAAGGCGGCGTTGCCCGACTTGAGGCACAGGCCAAAGGCGTCGCTGGTGACGTTGGGGCGGTTCTCGTAGATGATGGCGACCACGCCCAGCGGGACCCGGACCTGCTGGATGCGCAGTCCATTGGGCCGGACCCAGCCGGCGACCACCTCGCCGACCGGATCGGCCAGGGCGGCGACCTGCCGTAGGCCGTCGGCCATGGCCACGACCCGCTCGGCGGTGAGCCGCAGGCGGTCGACGACCGTGGGGCCGGTCCCCGCCGCCTCGGCCCTGGCCACGTCGTCGGCGTTGGCGGCGAGGACCTCCTCCGAGCGCTCCAGCAGCAGGTCGGCGGCGGTGTGCAGGGCCAGGTCCTTGTCGCTGGTGGGGACCAAGGCGAGGGCGCCGGCGGCCTCCTTGGCTCGCCGGCCGAGCGCCCCGAGATCGGACACGTCGCTCACCAGGGGAGAGGGTACCGGTGACGGGAAGCGCCGGCCGCTCGAATTCGATGGATCGCCGCTAGCCTCGGCTCCTGGGGACCGGACCGCAGCTGACGTCGTCGTCCGGGCCGCGGGCGAGTTCGTTCAACATGACGTTTCGTTGACAACCCCGGCCTGACCACTCCCCGTGGCGCGGAAGCGCTTACTCTTAGTGGTATCGCAGCTTGCCACCTGGCAATCGCACTCACCGTTCATTTCGGCACGTCACCTTCAGACCTTTAGAAGATTTCCCCCCACACCTAAAAGGAGCTCCGATGTCTGTCTCCCCCTCACCCGTCCAGTTGGGTGGCGCAGTTGTCCTTGGCACGGCCGCGGCACGCACCGGCGCCCGAGTGCTGGCCCAGGGTGCCGGGCAGCTACCGGCCACCGGCGCCGCCGCCCTCGCTCAACTCTCACTGCTGGGTGGGAGCCTGATCACCACCGGTGCGCTCATGCTGCGGCGTGGCAAGCGTGCTCGCAGAGACGCCGGTCACCCCTTCGAGTAGCCCCTTCAGTTCTGTCTCGCTGTCGCCGATCCCCCTGGAGACATGGTGAACTTTCGCACTGAGTTCCACGCGCCGGTAGAGGCGCCTCCGACACCGGAGAAGCCTCCGGCGTCGATCGACGGCGCACTTCATCGGCTGCAACAGCTTGCGGATGGTCGGCCCGGCGCGACACCTGGAGAGCCTTCGGAGACGAGGTCGGCAGTGCACCAACTGATGGACGACGCCGAGCAGATCACCTACGAGCTGCTCGAGGAAGCTGCGCGGTTCCGGGAAGAGGCTCTTTCGGGAGCCGAGCAGCTTCGGGTCCAGGGCGAACGGGAAGCCGCCAGTCTGCTCGACGAGGCGCGGGCCACAGCCAACCGGCTCCGCGCCGAGGGAGAACGAGACCGGGCGAACCTCCTCGACCACGCCCGTGTCGAGGCCCACCACCTTCGGGCCAGGGCCGAAACGGAGGGGGCGGCGCTCATCCGTGCCGCCGAGGAGCACGCTCAGGACCTCGCCGCCGAGGCCCAGAGCGACACGGCAGCTCTCCTGCAGGGAGCGCGTGCGGAGGCCGGGCGGGTGCGGGCCGAGGGCCAGGACGAGCGGGCGGCCCTCCTCGACGCCGCCCACACCGAGGCCGAGCGGCTGCGCGCCGAGGGCCGGGACGAGGCGGCGGCGGTTGTCGACGCCGCCCACGCCCAGGCCGAGCGCATCGCTCAGCAGGCCCACGAAGAGGCGGCGACGCTGCTCGCCAGGTCCCGAGCGGAAGCCGACGAGGTGCGAGCGGCGATGGAGGCCCAAGCGCACGCGGGCACGACGGGTGCGGTGACCGCCAGCCCCCCGCGAACGCCGATCACGCCCATGCACTCCAGTGAGATCGGCGCCCGCCAGTTCCCCCGGAGGTGGCGGGGGCTCGATCCGGCGCCCGTGCAGAAGTGGCTGGCGCTGGTCGAGTCGTCACAGGCCACGCTGGAGGACGAGGTCGATCGCCTGCAGGCGGCGTGGGACGACGCCGTCGACTGCCTGGCAAGGTTGAAGATGCGCCTGGCGGCGCTCCAGATGACGCAGCGCGATCCGACGCTCCATCACCAGTTGGAGCAGGCTCGTGACGAGTGGCAGCAGGCGGCACGAGCTCTGGCCTCGAGCGTTCAGGGTCGAGGCAACCGGTCGACGTTCGAGAGCGTCCTGATCCGCCAAGCCATGCTCGAAGCGCCGATCCGCAGTCAGCTCCTGGGCTACTCCAAGGCAGAAGTGGATCGCCTGCTGGCCTCGTCGGCCACCCACATAGCGAGGCTGGAGAACCGGGCGTCGATCTTGGCGGCGGAGAACCAGCAACTGCGTGAGCGAGTGCTGGCACAGGCTTCCTGGCGCTTGCCGATCCCGGCCGGCGAATCCTCGGCCGAGGGCGAGACCATGCGCTGCCTCCCCGGGGCACCAGATCCGGCGACCGTCGGACCTGGCGACCACGGGTCACCGCAACACTGATCGACGTGGCGACAACGCTCATGGCAAAGGGTGACGTCGGCGCCACCGACGACGCCGGCGAGGGGCTCAGCGCTCTCGTGCTGGGAGGTAAGGGTCCACTGGCGCTGCGCGCCACGCTCGATGGGCTCAGTTCCTCCCCCCACCGCACGTGGTGCGCCGTAGAGACCGCTGACGAAGCGCAGGCGGCCCAGGGCCTGGCCGAGGTGACCCTGGTGGAGCCGTGGGGCGGCGTCCGTGGGGCATTGGCGCAGCTGTACCGCGACGTCGGGGAGACGACCCTGGGCGGCCCCGTGGTCATCGTCGCCGCGGGGACGATCCTCTCCCGACGGTTCCTCTCCGATGCCACCCGGCTCCTGCGGGACGGAGCCGGTCTGATCGTGCCGACCCCGTCCTCACCGAAAGGACGCACCGCCGCGGGCCGGGCGGGGCTGGGCCCACTGGCACCACGACTGCTGTCGGGTACGGTCCTGCGACCGGGATCAGGACTGGTCGTGCAGGGTGCCGGCCTGTGGAGGTTGGTCGAGCGGGGCTGGCTCGCCGGCGAGGAGCTGACCCTTCGGGAGATCTCCAGCATCGCCGGCGGCGTGCGGGTCCGGCGGGGAGCAATCACCACCTACCAGCCGGCGCCGGTCCACCGACCCGTGTCCAAGCGCCGCATGTCGGTCACGGTGATGATTCCGGCCCACAACGAGGAGGCGTGGATCGGCGAGACCCTCCGCAGCCTCAGGGCCCAGAGTCTTCCCCCCGACGAGGTCATCGTCGTGGACGACTGCTCGTCCGACCGCACGGGCGACGTCGCCCGCCACCTCGGTGCGAAGGTCCTGCGCACCACCTCACCTCGGCTGAAGGCCGGAGCACAGCGCTTTGGCCTCGACCACGTCACGACCGACGCCGTGGTCATGCTCGACGCCGACACGACCCTGCACCCGGACGCGATCCACCTCTTGGTCGCCGACCTCGAGGCCGGCAAGGATGCCACCAACGGCGCGGTCCTGCCGCAGGTCGAGAGAGGGATCTGGGCCAGGGGCCGGGTCATCGAGTACGCCATGGCGCAGCGCGTGCTCAAACGGGCCCAGACGACCATCTCGGGGATGGTCGTGCTGTCGGGCTGCGTGGCCGCCTTCCGGACGGACGTCCTCCGGGCGGTCAACGCCTTCGAAAAGCCGACCATCACCGAGGACATCGACCTCACGTGGGGCCTCGCCCTCGGCGGCTACCAGATCGGGTACGCACCCAACGCCTGGGCGTATCCGGTGGAACCGACGTCGTGGGCCTTGTACCGGTCGCAGATGCGGCGCTGGGCGGCGGGGCTCTGCGAGTGCATCTCGCTCCACCGCAAGAGCTTGAAGCGGCGCCCCGGTCTGCTCTTGGTCATCGTGGCCGCATGTTGGGACCTGCTGGCCGGTGCCGTGCTCATGGTCGTCATGCTCGCCCTGTTGGCCACCGGGACCCTTCCGTGGACGCCGTTGACCGCGGCCCTGAGCGTCCTGTGGTTGGGCCTCCCTCTGACCGTGGCCGCCACCCTCGTCGGTCCGCGCCGTGCGCTCATGGCCTTTCCTGCGTACCTGGTGGTGTCGACTGCCGCCCAGTACTTCTACCTCGAGGCGATCATGCGCCAGTGGGTGTTCCGCCGGCACATCACCACCTGGGTCAAGGGGCACTGAGGCCCACCCCCGGGGGCCGCTCATCCGTCGACCGGTAGCTCCGTACCCCCTCCAAGCAACGCATGGAGGCCAGGGTGACGTCGAGATCTCTGTCGAATACTCGGAAAGCTTCAAGGTGGCGGCGGCGCGTGTCGATCACCGCCACATGACCTTTCCCAGTACCCGTCGTCTCAGGTGGCGGCTCGCAGCCGTCGTCGGGGTGCTCGCTACCGTCTCCGTCATGGTTCCGGGCATGGGGCCCACCGCCGCCCAAGCCGCTACAGAGAAGAAGATCTCGGCCTGGCTCCCGTACTGGGACCAGGCGCGCGCCTACCAGTCGTTCGTGGACAACGCCCACCTCTACGACGAGGTCTCGCCCTTCTGGTACGAGATGACTTCGGCGACGTCGATCCTGCGCTACCCGAACGCCGAGGATCTCGACGTCATCTCGGGCATCAAGTCCCGGGGTGTTCGCCTCATCCCGACGATCAACAACGACTTCGACGCCGGCCGGGTCTCGACCATGCTGTCCAGCTCGGTCACCAGGACGGCGCACGTGACCGCCCTCGTGAACCTGGTGACGCTCAACGGTTACGACGGCATCGACGTCGACTACGAGAGCCTCGCCGCCACCGACCGCGATCGCTACACCGCCTTCATCTCGGAGCTCTCCGTCGCCCTGCACGCCCTGGGCAAGACGCTGACCGTCGCTGTGCACCCGAAGACGTCGGAGCCCGGCAACTGGAGCGGCCCGCAGGCACAGGACTACGCGGCCCTGGGAAGAGCCGTGGACAAACTGCGGGTCATGGCCTACGACTACCACTGGGCCACCAGCGGCGCCGGGCCGGTGGCGCCGCTGAGCTGGGTGGACGACGTGGCCAGGTTCGCGGCCAGCCAGGTGGCGCCCGAGAAGGTGCAGCTGGGCATGCCGCTGTACGGCTACGACTGGGTCGATTCCACCGGGGAGGGCGTCACCTACGAGATCGCCGCCTCGCGGATGCAGACCCACGGAGCCACGCGTCAGTGGTCGCAGACCGATGCGGCGCCCTGGTTCTCCTACACGGCCGGCGGCAAGACCCACACCGTCTGGTACGAAGATGCCCAGTCCATCGCCGCCAAGCTGCCCATCGTCGACCGGCACGGCCTGGGCGGGGCCGTCTTCTGGCGGCTGGGCGGGGAGGACCCGAATGTCTGGGCCCAGGTCGGTGGCGACGTCCTGTGGACGCAGAACGCCGGCGAGTCGTCCGATGAAGCCGTCGTGGCACCCAGCGTCCCGACGTCACTCGTCGCCAAGGCCCGCGCCGACGCCGTGGCCCTGAGATGGCAGGCGGCAACGGACGCTAATGGCGGTGCCGCCGGCTACGAGATCTACCTCAGCACGTCGGAGAACGGCGACTACACCAAGGTCGCCTCCACGGCCGACACCACCTTCGTGGTCCCTGCGCTGGCTTCCCGGACGACCTACCGGTTCCACGTCAAGGCCTACGACGGCGCCGGCAACGTCAGTGCCGCCTCCAACGTGGCCAGCGCGACGACGAGGAGGTAGCCCCAGCCGGCGAGCCCCACGAGCCCCACGAGCCCCACGAGCCCCACGAGCCCCCGAGCCCCACGAGCCCATGGAGCTCGGGGGCTCGTCCGGCGTCCGACGTAGGATCGGTGGTGTTGGCCCTCCAGCCCCTTCCCGGTCGCCGGCCCCTGGCCCGTGCTGCCACCTCGCCGCTGGCGCTGGCCGCCGGCGCCGCTGGCGTGGTCTCGGGACTAGTGGTGAGTGCGGGTTCGCTCGGCGTGGAGGTCGTCGCCGGCACTGCACTCGCCTACGCCGCCGGCCTGGCCTTGTCCCTGGTTCGCCGGCGCCGGCCCCGCCCCGAGCGCATCGACCCCTTCACCGTGGGCCAGCGGTGGCGCCCCTTCGTGCAGGGGGCCCTGCAGGCCTCGGCCCGCTACTGGCGAACCGTCGAGGGCGTCGGTCCGGGCCCGTTGCGTGACCGGCTGGAGGAGAT
>JAHWKL010000008.1 GCA_019347915.1 Actinomycetota bacterium | reverse complement strand
CAACCCTGGAGGAGACGGTTGCCATCCTCGGTTCCAGCGAGGCCCGTCTCGACGTGGCCGAGCTCGTCACCCCGGAGAGCAACGGCGCAGCCCTGGCCCAGTTGGCCGAGGCGGGCCGAGGCACGGTGGCGTCGGCGGCCGACCCTGCCGCCCTGGTCCAGAGCTACGACGCCCTGGCCCGTTCGCTGGCCAGCCAGTACCTGCTCAGCTACCGGTCGCAGTCCGGTGGGCCCACCGACCTCTTGGTGGCCATCGATCACGGCGGCATCCACGTCGAAGGCAGCGCGTCGGTCGATCTGCCCCCGCTGGCGCCGACGACCACCAGTGCGGCGCCGCCCCAGCCGGCGCAGCCGGCGGAACGTCCCAAGGAGGCGAGTGGCTGGGTACTCGCTATTGGGGCTGCCGCCTTCTTCGTCGCCATCGCCCTGGCGATGTCGGTCGTGCTCATCCCCCGAGCACCTCGCGCAGGGGCCGAGCGCCTGGGTCGGGCGATGGTCGAGGCACCCAGGACCACCGCCCTCACGGGACTGGCCGAACGAGCCAGCCGGGCGGCAGAGGAGGCGCTCGAGCACAGGGGGCAGCGGCAGCCCCTCGACAACGCCCTGGAGCGAGCCGGTCTCGATCTCCGCGCCGGGGAGTTCCTGGTCCTGGCCGGCTCGGCCAGCATCGCCGCGCTCCTGGTCGGGTCCATGCTGGCCAATGTCGTGGTGGGCCTGGTCTTCGCCGGCGTGGTAGCGGTCGGCTTCCGCTTCGGCCTCGGCCATCTGAAGGCCAAGCGCCAGGAGCGTTTCGCCGAGCAGCTGAGCGGCACGTTGCAGCTTCTGGCGGGAAGCCTGCGCAGCGGGTACGCCCTGGTGCAGGCGTTCGACGCAGTGGCGCGCGAGGCGGATGCCCCGACGTGCGAGGAGTTCCGGCGACTGGTGGTCGAGACGCGCCTCGGGCGACCGCTGCCCGAGTCGCTCCGCGCCATGTCCGAGCGGGTGGACAGCGAGGACTTCGCCTGGCTGATCGGTGCCATCGAGATCAACCGGGAGGTCGGGGGCGATCTCTCCGAGGTGCTGGACACCGTGGGTGCGACCATCCGAGAGCGGGACCAGATCCGGCGCCAGATCAAGGCCCTCAGCGCCGACGGGCGCTACTCCGCCTATGTGCTCATGGCCCTGCCCTTCGCCATGATGCTGATGCTGCGACTGGTCAACCCCGGGTATCTCGCCGAGCTCACCACCGGCTTCGGCCTCGTCCTGTCGGCCATGGCGATGTTCCTGATGACGGTCGGCGGGCTGTGGTTGCGCAAGATCTGTCGTCTGGTCTTCTGAGAGGAATCGGCATGGACACACTCCTGCTCGTCTTCGGAGCCGCCTGCGGCGCACTCGTACTTCCTGTCCTGTGGTGGGCTGTCTCCGGGGAACGGCGGGGTGCTGCCGGGCACTTGCTCGTCGGCACGGGCGGCGTCTCGGACCTGCGCGCCGCCGTCCTCGCCCATGGCGGCCACGAGCGAGCGGTGGGCCCGGCGTTGGAACGGCTCGCCGGCGTGGGGCGTCGCTTCACCCCGGCCGGCATGGTGCAGGCGCTCGAGCACCGACGGTCGCTGGCGGGTTCACCCCCGGGCTGGACAATCGAACGGCTCCTGATCGCCAAGGTGGTGCTCGGCGGCGGCGGCGGTGCGCTGGGCGTGGCGCGCTTTCTGGCCTCGCCCAGCATCGGCAACCTCGTGTACGCCGTCGCCATGCTCGCCGGCGGCTACCTGGCGCCTGACCTCTTGATACGACGGCGCGCACGGGAGCGGCAGGCCCAGATCCAACGGGAGCTGCCTGACACCCTCGATCAGATCACCATCAGCGTCGAGGCGGGGTTGGGCTTCGAGGCGGCAGTGGCGCGGGTGTCGAAAACCGGCAAGGGGCCGCTGGCGGAGGAGCTCAGCCGGACCGTCCAGGACGTTCGGACCGGAATGACGCGCTCCGAGGCCATGCGCCGCCTGAGCCAGCGGACCGACGTGGCCGAGCTGCGTCACTTCGTCATCGCCTTCGTCCAGGCCGACAGCTTCGGCCTCCCCATCTCGCAGATCCTGCGGGTGCAGTCCACCGAGCTCCGCCTCAAGCGCCGCCAAAACGCCGAGGAGCGGGCCCAGAAGATCCCGCTCAAAGTCGTGTTCCCCCTCCTCACGTGCATCCTGCCCACGCTGCTCATCGTCGTGCTCGGGCCAGGAGCCATCCGGGCCATCGAGACGTTCGCCGGGCGATGACATCGGCTGTGCTGCCAGTGGCCGACACCGTGCGTGGCGGATCGGCTCGCACCGCCGGCGCCGTCCTTCACGATCTTCGAACGGCCCCCGGCCCCATGCGATCGTCGGTGGCCACCGGATTCCGAGCCCTCGACGAGGTCATGGGGGGTGGCATGGCCCCGGGTGACCTGGTGCTGGTCGGCGGTCGACCCGGTCAAGGAAAGACCGTGGTCACCCTTCAGTGGGCCCGGAATGCCGCCGCCTCGGGAGCAGTCGCCGTCTTCGCCTGCTACGAGCACGACCAACTGGCCCTCGTGAGCCGCCTCCTTCTCGGCGAGGTGGCCGACGCCGCTGTCGAGCACGGTTGCTCGGACCTGCTGCGGCTCGACCGGCTCCGGCAGGCGTTGGCCGACGTCGGGACCGGACGGGCTGAGGCGGCGGCGGTGCTCCGGTCGGACGAGCTCCTGGCCCGCGCCGAGGAGCGGTTCCGCGCCTACGCCGACCGGCTGGTGCTGGTGCGGGCGTCGACGATACGAACCGACGTGGCCGGGCTCACACGGTTGGTCGACGAGCACGGCTCCGACCGGACCACGCTGTTCGTCGACTACCTGCAGAAGGTCGCCGCCGGCCCCGAGCCCCACGGCGAGGCGGAGCAGGTGAAGCGGGTGGCCGAGGGCCTGAAGGAGCTGGCCTTGAGCCGGCACGTCCCGGTGGTGGCGACCATCGCCGCCGACGTCACTGGCCTCCGGGCCCGACGGCTCCGGCTGGCCCACTCTCAGGGCTCTACCACTCCGGCCTACGAGGCCGACGTGGGAATCGTGCTCAACGACAAGCTCGACATCGTGTCGAAGGTCCATCTGGCCTACGACACCACCCGGACGGCCGCCTTCCGCTCGATGGTGGTGTTCTCGGTCGAGAAGAATCGCCGGGGCCAGGCGGACGTCGATCTCGAGTTTGGCAAGGACTTCGCCCACTACCGGTTCGACCCGGCAGGAGGGCGGGTGATGGAACAACTCTGGCAAGAAGGGATGGTCGAGGGTTGAGAAGGGCGGAGGCGACAGACATCACGACTGGCAAACTGCTGGACGGGGCGCCTGGTGGTCGTTCCCGTCATGGCACTGCGAGCGCCCTGGCCCGCACTCAGCCGCCAGTTTCCCCGCCGAGGAACGGCAAGGCCCGGCGACCGAGAGGCGGAACGAGTCCGTCCTCGGGTCGGCCCTTCTGAGCCAGCCCATTGGAAAATTAGGACAAGGCCGCTGGCTGTACCACGGTCCTACGGGGAGACGCCCCCGGGGTCGATGCCTTCTGAGCACCAGTGCATGTCGGTAGTCGGGCAGTCGTCGTTGGGGAACTGTTCGTTCGCCCTCTCCGAGGCGGTCGGGATACCACCTTCGCCCTCACCACCCATGATCGGCGCCATCGGCCCCTCCTCTCCCTTCGGGTACGGCATCTGCTCTGTGTTCCCGCGGTCCCAAGCGTGTTCGGGTGCCGGCGTGGCCAGACATGCGTATGCGGGCGCGGCAAGCAGCGACAGAACCATCAGGGCAAAGGCGACGAGCCTCATCATCCGCTTCATCTTGCTCCTTTCGTTGGCGTCGCTCCCGCTTACCCGACGAGCGCCATCCTAAACGAGAAGCATCTATTCGCCCCCTGCATGCAGATGACGCCGAAACTGGTCGGTCGCCCAGTCGCAACGTCTCGGAGCCGACGGTGTTCCCGAGACCACTTCGAGCGCAGAGCCACCCCCGATCGACGCGCGCCGCCGCATCACCTGCCTTCGGCGGCGTCAGCACCGACGCCGCGGCGCAAAGCTTCTCTTTGCGGTGGCGGCTCGACCGAGGGTGGTTGCCGCTCATCGGGGCACGCGAGGATGGCGGGGGCGCCCCGCCCGACGGTGAGCGGCGTACCGAAGTGCGTGACTTCCAGCGGATCTCCGCTGAGAAGTTCGTATCGGGTACTGCCCGGCGTCGTCTCGATTTGCAGGCGCCGCCCCCGGTACAGCAGCCGGATGCTCATCCTGGTGATGCGCGGTGGCAGCCGCGGCGAGAACGCCAGCGTGTCTGCGTGGTCACGCAAACCACCGAACCCGGCCACAGCAACGAGCCAGGCGCCGGCGAGGGACGCCAGATGGAGCCCGTCGGCGGTATTGCCCGCGATATCGCGCAGGTCGATCAGCGCGGTTTCCCGAAAGTAGTCGAAGGCGAGGTCCATATGCCCCACCTCGGCGGCCACGATCGCCTGGATGCACGCCGACAGCGATGAGTCGCGCACCGTGATGGCCTCGTAGTAGTCGAAGTCCCGACGCTTCTGTTCGGCGTCGAACTGGTCACCGCAGGCGTACAGGGCGAACACCAGATCCGCCTGCTTGACCACCTGGCTGGAGTAGAGCAGGTAGTAGGGGTAGTGCAGCAGCAACGGGTAGTCGCCTGCCGCGGTCGCCTCGAAGTCCCAGTGGCGGTAACGGGTGAACCCCTCTGACTGAGAGGTCACTCCGAGCTTCTCGTCGAAGGGGATCACCATGGCCGTGGATGCCGTTCGCCACGAGGCGATCTCGGTCTGGTCGATACCGTGGTCGGCTGCTCGGTCGGGGTACCTGGTAGCCACGTCGGCGGCGGCGCCAAGGTTGCGGGCCGCCATGAGATTGGTGAACACGTTGTTGTCGGCGAGCGCCGAGTACTCGTCCGGCCCCGTCACCCCGTCGATGCGAAAGCACCCCTCGGCATCGTGGTGCCCGAGGGATCGCCACAGCCGTGCGGTCTCCACGAGCAGGTCGAAGCCCGGCCCGCGCTCGAAGTCGGCGTCGCCCGTCGCCCTCACGTACCGTCGGACTGCGTCGGCCACGTCGGCGTTGACGTGGAACCCGGCTGTGCCGGCCGGCCAGTACCCCGAACATTCCTCGCCTCGGATCGTCCGCCACGGAAAGGCGGCGCCTTGTAGTCGCAGCTCCCGGGCCCGAGTCTGGGCCAGCTCGAGCGTCGAGTGCCGCCAGCGCAGCGCGTCCCGAGCGGCCTCGGGCGCCGTGTACGTGAGCACGGGGAGCGTGTAGCTCTCCATGTCCCAGAAGGTCTGGCCGTCATAGCCGCGACCGGTGAGACCCTTGGCCGGGATGGCCCGCTCCTCGGCACGGGTGCCGGCCTGGATCACCTGGAAGAGGGCGAAGCGAACTGCCTGTTGCAGCTCCTCGTCGCCTTCGATCTCCACGTCGGCGCGGGCCCACACGTCGTCGAGATACTCCCGCTGGCTGGCGCAGAGGCCGTCCCAGCCGGTGCGCCTGGCGGCGGCGACGGCGGCATCGACCTGGTCGCGCAGGGCGGGCATCGAGCGTCGGCTCGACCACCCGTAGGCGAGGAACTTCACCACCTTCAGGGTCTCGCCGGGCGCCAGCTCGGTGCTGACCGTGACGCGGGCAAGGTCGCTCTCGCTCTCGGCTGTGGTCACGGTCGTAGGGGGCCCGTCGACCACGTGATCGTGCGCCGCTGCCAGGCGCAAGCCGCTGCGGCGGGTCCGATGCCCGAGTGTGGCCTTGAGCGCGTGGTGAGCGTGGTGCTCGGCCACGAGGGGGGCCCGCAGGGCAGCGGCCGCTCTTGGGTCGTCGGTCGGCTCGGGGACCGGCTCGTTGGCGACCAGGCTGAACTGGGCGACGATGCGGGCGGAGTCGCCGATCGGCTCGACCTCGTACGAGATGGCCACGATGGCCCGTTGGACGAACGACACGAGCCGGGTCGAGGCGACCTTGATGCTCTGCCCGGCGGGCGAGGTCCATTCCACCTCGCGTCTCAGGACACCGTCGCGCAGGTCGAGCACCCGCTGGTGACGCGACAGCGTCCCGTAACGGATGTCGAACGGCTCGTCGTCCACGAGCAGGCGCACGAGCTTGCCATTGGTCACGTCGATCAGTGATTGGCCTTCCTCGGGGTAGCCATAGCCGCTTTCCGCGTACGGCAGCGGCACGCTCTCGAAGAACCCGCTGAGGTAGGTCCCGGGAACGGCGTGCGGCTCACCCTCGTCGAGGTTGCCCCGCAACCCGATGTGCCCGTTGGACAGGGCGAAGATCGACTCCGTCTGGGCCAAGTGGTCGAGTCGGAGCTCCGGTTCGGTGACGGCCCACGGCTCCACGGAGAACACCTCGGGTCCGATCACCGCTGCTCCAGCAGCTCGCCCAGGTCAGAGACCACGACGTCGGCGCCGTGGCGGCGCAGGGCATCGGCGTGCCCGGTGCGATCGACGCCGACGACCCATCCGAAGGCGCCCGCCCGAGCAGCGGCGACACCGGCCTCGGCGTCCTCGAACACAGCGCCCGACGCCGGCTCGACGCCGAGGGCCTCCGCCGCGGCCAGGAACATGTCAGGTGCAGGCTTTCCTTGCAGCCCCTCCTTCTCGGCGACGACCCCGTCGATGCGAACGTCGAACAGGCCCTCGATGCCGGTGGCGGCGAGCACCTCTTGGCAGTTCTTGCTGGCCGAGACGACCGCCCGCGGCAGCCCGGCGTCACGGACGGCCTCCACGAACCGGACCGACGCCTCGTAGAGGTCGACGCCCTGGGTGCGGATGAGCTCGAGCACGAGCTCGTTCTTGCGGGCGCCGAGGCCGTGGACGGTCTCCGCCGCCGGCGGGTCGCCGGGGGTCCCTTCCGGGATGGTGATGCCTCGCGACGTCAGGAACGACCGGACACCGTCCTGACGAAGCTTGCCGTCGACGTGTTCGACGTAGTCGACCGGTAGTTCGAACGGACGGAACGCGTCGCCGAGCTCGTTGGCCCGCTCGAGGAGCACGGCGTCGAACATCTCCTTCCACGCCTCTGCGTGCAAGGCCGCCGTCTGGGTCAGTACACCATCGAGGTCGAAGAGACAGGCGGCGATGCCCTCGGGCACAGCAGCGACGAGCATCGATTGGGTCATCGATGGACGGTACCCCGACGTCCCGGCGAGGAGGCATGCACAGGCGGCACCACCATCCCCCTCGACCCGTCAGTCAGCGGCCCTTCGGGGCATCGTCCGACGGCTCGTGTTTGCGACGAGGTCCGTGCCGAGTGCCGGGCTCGCCACCCGATAGGGCAGCGGGCGCGGGACGATGATCGGCGGGTAGGCGCAGCGTGACGGGTGGCAGGTACAGGCCGACGGGTTCCCGTTGCCACCATGCGCCGGTCTGGGCCTGTTCGCTGGGCGTGGTGAACCGGTAGCGGTACAGCAGCGCCCGGACGAACGTCGGCGGCCGTTCGGGGAACGGGTTGCCACCCATCAGCCGCAACGTCTCATCGTCGCCTTCGAGCAGCCTGCTCACCAGGTTGAGGAACCACGCCTGGGCGTACACGGGCGACAGCGCGGCGAACCACAGGAGCCAGTCGAGACGGAGGTGATAAGGCGCCACCTGCCGGGGCGGACGCCGGACGTCGCCGGGCTTGGCCTTGAACTCGTAGGTCTTCCACTCGGTCTCGGAGGTCGGCACAGGGTCGTCGGTGCCCTGGATGACCACCTCCAAACGCTCCCGGGTGATGTGCCCGAAGAGGCCGTAGGTGTTTCCGATGTGCCAGGGGTTGTAGCTGGCGTTCATGACCTGGTGCCGCGAGGCCATGTTCCGCACCGGGCGCCAGCTCAACGCCAGCATCGCCACCGCCATGAGGACGGCGGCGGCGGCGAACCAGCCCGGTGGCGCGGCAACTGCCGGCGGGCTCACCGGCAGGACGTTGCTGAGGAACCGGTCATCGAACGCCATCGCCGCCAAGGCGATCGTGAGCACGTTCAGCCAGGCGAAGTTGCCGCTCGCCATGAGCCAGAGCTGGGTGACGACGATGACGGTGCCGGCGACGGACGCCAACGGCTGGGGCATGAAGAGGGCGAACGGGGCGACGATCTGGGCGACGTGGTTCCCGATGGCCTCGAGCCGATGGACGGGCTTGGGGAGATGGTGGAACCAGCGACTCAGCCGGTTGGGGATCGGCTGCGTCTCGTGGTGGTAGTACAGCGCCGTCAGGTCACGCCAGGCCGGGTCGTTCCGGAGCTTGATCAGGCCTGCGCCCACTTCCAGGCGGAACAGCAGCCAGCGCAGCGCTAGGGCCGCCGGCAGCAGCGGCGCGACGTCGGCGGAGCCAAGGAACACCGCCAGGAATCCGGCCTCGAGGAGGAGCGTCTCCCACACGAAGCCGAAGAAGACCTGGCCGGCGTTGACGAACGACAGGTACAGGACCCACAGCGCCAGCCAGACGCCCATGGCCGCGGCAAGCGGCAGGCGCTCCACCACGCCGGCGACGACACCTACGGAGAGGGCGATCCCCAGCGCCGCCGTGGCCCGGGCGAACCGATCGGAGTAGTGGAGATGGAACAGGCTCGGCGCCCGGCGAAAGCCGAGCCTGCGCAGGTACGGGCGGCACGGGAGCAGCCCCCGCTCGCCAGCGAGGGCGGCGAACTGGTTGAACGCCGAGATGAAGGCGACGAGGTAGACGACGCCGAGAAGCCGCTGGAAGACCAGCCTGGCCAGCCAGTACTGCGGCGCCACCAGCCACTCCATGCCGTCAGCGACCACGGCTTGGCCGCTCCGTCACCTCCTTCCCGACAGGCACAAAGTTGTGGTCAGCCGTGAGAACGCCTCGACGACGAGCGCCATTCCGCCCAGGCATTGGGCCGGACCAGCGGGGAGAACGGGCCAAGCGGCGCCCATGCGACTACAGCACCTGCGCTCGCTGAAGAGCTCGCAGCACCAGGACCCCGGGCACCATGGGGAGCCAGAAGGTGACGATGCGGAAGACGAGCACCGCGGCGACGACGGGCGCCACCGGGCCACCGAGTCCGGTGAGGGCCACAACAAGAGCGCCCTCGACCGCGCCGAGTCCTCCCGGCGTGGGGCTGGCAGAGGCGAGTGCCGTGCTGGCCAGGTAGGCAAGGGCGACGGCGACGAACGGGAGGTCAACGCCGAAGCCGCGGAGCACCACGGCGAGGGCGACGACATAGCACCCGGTCGTTGCTGCCGTCGCGGCGATGAGCACCACGGTCCGGGCCGGCCGCTCGGCGAGCCACGGCAGGGCGGCGACGGCGAGCCGCAGGCGTGTGGCGACGTTCTGCCTCCCCAAGGGGCGGCGCAGGGCGATCCCGAGGGCAACGAGACCCACGACGACCACTGCGAGTACCGGCCAGCCCTGTGGCAACCGCCCTTGCTGGTCACCCCCCACGACGAGCGACGACCCCGCGACGACGAGAAGGGCGGCATGGCTGACGACGATGGCCCGCCCCGGTCGAGCTCGGCGGTGACGCTGTCCTCGTCGACTTCGGCGGGCAGGGTCACCTCGGAGCGGAACCTCCCGACCATGCGCGTGCGCTTGCGGAGGATGCCGGCTCGCTCCCGCTCCTTGCGCTCACCGGTGACGACCAGCCGCCGGCCCGAGAGCTCGATGTTGACGTCGTCCTTGTCGACGCCGGCGAGCTCGATCTCCACCACGAAGGCGTCATCGGTCTCTTCGACGTCGGCCAAGGGGGCGAAGCCGTCGCCGAACAGCGAGGGCAGGTCACGCCAGTTCTCCACGTAGTGCTGGAGCTGTTGGCTGAGCCGGCTCAGCTCGGTCAGAGGGTCCCAGCGAGCCACATCGGCATCGTCGTTACGACGAGCAGGAAGTGCCATGGTTACTCCTCCCCGGCCAGCCGGGTGACCAGGCGGCGGAGGAGCGGTTCAAGGAGGTTCCGCCGCCTACGAGGTGCCTGGCGACCCCGACAAGCGCCGGGAGTACGACCGAGCCCGCCGGCTGGGGCCAATGGCCGGTGCCGAATTCGCGCCGGTGCCGGGCGGCGGGGATCGACAATGCGGGAAGGTGCTGCCTTCACGACGCGTTGAGGGGGATGAAGATGAGCAGGGAGCTCATGAGAAAGGAGGGAGGGACATGGACATCGCGCTGCTTTTGATCCGTGTGGTCGTCGGCGCGACCCTCGCCGCTCACGGGGCCCAGAAGTTGTTCGGGTGGTTCGGAGGCACGGCATTGCCGGGACCGCCGGGTTCCTCGAGTCGCTGGGCTTCCGACCGGGACGGCCCTACGCCTGGGTCCTCGGCGGTGCGGAGCTCATGGGCGGCTTGGCGCTCGCGCTGGGCCTGCTGGCGCCGTTGGCCGCCACCGCGGTGGCCGCGGTGATGGTCGGCGCCATCGCCACCGTTCACAAGGACAAGGGCTTCTTCGCCCAGGCCGGCGGCTACGAGTACCCGCTGGTTGTTGCCGCGGCCGCGCTGGCCGTCGCCTTCGCCGGCCCCGGCGGCTACTCGCTCGACCACGCCTTTGGCTGGTCGCTGGACGGCGTGGAGTAGGGCGTCGGCGCGGCGCTGGGCGCGTTGGCGCTGGGCGCGGCGGCTTCCGCCAGCCGCAACGTGCGCCTGCCCCGCTGGCGCGGCCGGCGCCGGGCGGCGGCGTGACGCGGGATCAAGAGAGGGCCGGCTCGGGGCCGGCCCTCACCGGTTGATCTGGCTTGGAGAAGCGAGGGAGCACGAGGCTTGGCCTCGACCGGAGCCCGTGCATCGCTGCCATGGGTGGAACTCTGAGGCTTCCGTGCAGTGATCCTGGCCCCGTGTCATTCTCCACGGCGACCATCCTCGGCGCCGTTTGCGCCCGGTAGGCGCCGGGGCGATTGCCCTTCGTGTGCCCGGGGCTCTGCGTGGTCAGTGCCGGACTCCGGGGCCTCGTTGGCCGGCGAGCACGACCACTCACGCCGTCGCACCTCGTACATGGCGATGGCGGCGGCGGAGGCGACGTTGAGGGAGCCGCCCCGTCCGAGCTGGGGGACGAAGGCCACGGCGTCGCAGGCCTCGAGGGTGCGGGCCGACAGCCCCCGGTCCTCGTGGCCCAGGGCCAGGCAGACGTCATCGGGCAGGGCCACCTCGTGGAGGGGCACGGCGCCGTCGGCCAGCTCGATCCCGAGCAGGAACAGGCCGGCGTCCCGCACCGCGGCCACGGCCTCGGCGGCCGTCTCGTAGCCCGTCCAGGGCACCGACCGCTCGGTGCCGAGCGAGATCTTCCGGGATCGGGGGTGGTCGGGGAAGGCGGAGGCGCCGGCCACGTACAGGTGCTCGACCCGCTCGGCGGCCGCCGTCCGCACGATGGCGCCGACGTTGAACGGCGTCTGGACCGAGTCGAGGAGCACCGCCAGGCGGCCGGCGGTCCGCCGCCGCCAGTGGCGGTGCAGGCGCTTCAGGTCGGTGTCCCCCAGGTTCTTCATGCGGTGGTCTCCCGTCGAGCCTCGAGCAGGCGGTAGCCCATGCGGGACCGCAGTCGGTGGGTGGCGAACCCCTCACCCGCCAGCCAGCGGGCCAGCGAGTCGGCACCCAGGTGCTTGTGCACCACCAAGCAGGCGGCGCCCTCCGGCTCCAAGCGGCGTAGCCAGGCGCGGAGCATGGCATGGACCTGCTCCTTGCCCACTCGCACTGGTGGGTTCGACCAGATGGCGGCGAAGCGCACCTCAGGAGGGACGTCGTCGGGGGTGGCAGGACGGACGTTGTCGATGCCGGCGGAGGCGGCGTTGTCCTCGACCAAGGCGAGGGCCCGGCGGTTCACGTCGACGGCCCAGATGGTGGCGGCGGGGGAGCGGCGGGCCAGCGTGAGCGCGATGGGGCCGTAGCCGCAGCCGAGGTCCAGCACGTCGCCCTCAGCCGGAGGGGGCGGTCCCTCGAGCAGCAGGAGCTTGGTGCCGGGGTCGATGGCGGTGCGGGAGAACACCCCTCGGTCGGTGGCCAGCTCCAGGCTCAGGTCGGGAAGGGCTAGTGTGACCGACCGGCGATCGGACGCCGCCGAGGGCTCGGGGTCGAAGTAGTGCGGCAATGTTATTTGCGCCGGCGATAATCCGCCGGTCCGTCCGGCCGCCGGCTCTGCCGGCTTGGCCGGTCGGAACGGGCATGAGCGCCGCCGTAGGCGGCACCATGTCGTTCCGGCGAGCGAAGCGAGCTGTGCGGACTCCGCAGCGTCACTGGCGCGCTCAGTCCACGACGATTGGGTCGAGGGTCCAGTCGGGATGGTCGGCCTCGATCCGTTCGAGCCAGCGGGGGCTGGAGAACAGGGCGAGGAGCACGCCATCGGTACGGGTCAACACCCGGGCCCCGGGCGTCGAGCGGAGGTGTTCGGCGGTGGAGGCATCGGTGCGACGGGCGACCTTGTCGGCAGTGGGGGAGATCTCCACGGCGGCGCCGAACTCGTGCTCGAGGCGGTGGGCGAAGACCTCGAACTGCATCCGCCCGACGGCGGCGAGGACCGGTGCGACATCGCCGGTGGTCTCGTCGCGCAGCACCTGGACCACGCCCTCCTCGGCCAGCTGGGCCAGGCCCCGGCGGAACTGCTTGAAGCGAGAGGTGTCCCGGGCCCGGGCCACGGCGAACAGCTCGGGGGCGAAGGTGGGGATGCGGGGGAAGGCCACCGGCTCGGCCTCGTGCAGGGTGTCGCCGATGCCCAGGTCGGTGGCGTTGACCAGCCCGATCACGTCGCCGGGGTAGGCCTCGTCGATGGTGTCGCGCTCTGAACCGAACACCGAGGTGGCGTACTTGGTGGCAAAGGGCCGCCCGCTGGGCTCGTGGGTCAGCGTCATGCCCCGCTCGAAGCGGCCCGAGCACACCCGCACGAAGGCGACCCGGTCGCGATGCGCCGGGTCCATGTTGGCCTGGACCTTGAACACGAAGCCCGAGAAGGGCTTCTCCAGGGGACGCGGCTCGCCGTGGACATCGGTGCGTGGCCCAGGGGCCGGCGCCATGTCGAGCAGGGCCTCGAGCAGGTGGCGAACACCGAAGTTGGTCAGCGCCGAGCCCACGAAGGTGGGGCTCGATTCGCCGGCCAGGAAGGACTTCAGGTCGGGATCGGCGCCCACGGCGTCGAGCAGGGCGCACTCCTCCATGGCCGGCTCCCACCACGGGGCCTCCTCGGTTGCCGCCCGGGACCGCTCGACCAGCTCCTCGGGCGCCTCGGTGGAGCCGCGGGCGGTGCGGGTGAAGCGCATGAACTCGCCGCTGCGCCGATCGATCACGCCCCGGAACTCCCCGGGGATGCCCACCGGCCAGGTGACCGGCGTGGGGCGCAGCCCGATCTGGTCCTCGACCTCGTCGAGCAGCGCCAGCGGCTCCCGGCCCGGGCGGTCGTACTTGTTGAGGAAGGTGAGGGTGGGCAACGAGCGGGCCCGGCACACCTCGAACAGCTTGCGGGTCTGGGCCTCGACGCCTTTGGCCACGTCCAGCACCATGACGGCGGCGTCGGCGGCGGCCAGCACCCGGTAGGTGTCCTCGGAGAAGTCGCGGTGACCCGGGGTGTCGAGCAGGTTGATCACGTGGTCGCGGTAGGAGAACTGCAGGACCGTGGAGGTGATGGAGATGCCCCGCTGCTGTTCGAGGTCCATCCAGTCCGACGTCGCCTTGCGCCGACCGGAGCGAGCCTTGACCGCGCCGGCCTCGGCCACCGCACCCCCGTAGAGCAACAGCTTCTCGGTGAGGGTCGTCTTGCCCGCGTCGGGATGGCTGATGATGGCGAAGGTGCGCCGGCGGGCTGCCTCGGCGGCGATGCCGCTGCGTGCTCCGGTCACCGGCTGCGGACGCTGGTCCGGTGGCGGCGGAACTCGTCCTGCAGCTCCTCCAGGCTGAACTCGAGCGGCTTCATGTGCTTGACGAGCCCCTTCCCGAGCGGATGCCAGCGTACCTTCACGTGAGGGTCGATCCCATCCCGGTGAGCGGCTGCCTCGCTGGCGCAGCGAGCACTCACGTGGCGGAGCGGCCCATCTTCCAGTAGCCCCGCACCGTCGCCGCCGAGCGGGGCAAGCCTCTGGCGTCGAAGAGGTGCTTGCGAATGCGCTGCACGGAGGCCGCCTCGCCTGCCACCCACACGGCACCCGAGATCTCCTCGACCGCCTCCACCGCAGCAACGAGGGCGTCACCGGGTCGGGATCCTGGAGCCAGCTCGTGCCAGGTCACCTCTGCCTCGGGGTGCGGGGGAAGCTGGAGACGGGCGGAGGCATCGGCGATCTCGATGTGCACGCGCAACGGTGTTCCCGGCGGCAACAGCTCCAGCAACTGGCTGATGGCGGGGATGGCGGTCTCGTCGCCCGCCAGCAGATGAGCCGGGGCGGCGGCGTCGAGGGCGTAGCCCCGCCCCGGACCCGAGACCGCCGCCTCGAGGCCGGGCTCAGCGGAGCGGGCCCATTCGGAGGCGACACCGCCTTCGTGGACGACGATGTCCAGCGTCAGCTCGAGCCGCTCGGTGTCGAGATACCGGGGCGTGAAGGTGCGGATCGGCGCTCGCTCGCCGGTGGGCAGCTTGAACTGGTTGCCGTCCCACTCCGGCATGACCAGGCTGTCCTCGCCCGGCGGCGGTAGCAGGAGGCGGACACTGGCTGCCGGCTCGGGGACCTCGAACCCCTCGAGCTCGGGACCGCCGACGACGATCCGCTGCATCCGTGGGGTCAGTTGCTCGACGGTCCGGACCACGACCCGCCGGAACGGCGGCGGCTCCCGCCGAGCCGAGCTTCGTGGTCTGGCGCTGCCTTCGGAGCTCATGCCTCAACTCTGGCAGTCCGGGACGTCCGCACGAGCAGCACGGTGACGCCGGCGAGCGCCCACGCCATGGCCCCATAGGTGGCCAGACCGGCGGTGACGTTGGTGCGGTCGGCGACGGCACCGGCCAGCAACGGCAGCCCCCAGCCCGCCGTCTCGACCAGTGCGACCACGGCCTTGACCGTTCCCGCCTGGCCCGGTCGGACCCTCAGCACCCGGGCCTGGAGCGCCACCCACACCCGGACCAGGAACACGCCGACGAGCAGCGACATCCCGCTGGCGGTGAGGGCGTCCGGCGCGACAACCAACGCCGACGTGGCCAGCGCCAGGAGGGCGGCGTCGAGCGCCAGTGCGCTCGTCCAACGGCGGAGGCTGGCATAGCCGACGAAGGCGCCCACGACCGACAGCGCAGCGATGAGGATCGCACCGGTCTCCGGCAGCCCCCGGGCCTGCTGGAGGTGGGCGATGAGGAAGGCGAGCATGGGCTCGTCGAGCGGGCCCAGCAGCATCACCGCCGTGCCGGCGAGCCACACGGCAGGGTCACCCAGCACCGATGCCACGGCGCGGCCCACCCCGTGCCCGTCCTGGTGGGGGTGCGGCGGAGGAAACGGCAAGGACGTGAGCCATGCGCCGTAGAGCAGGACGAGCCCGGCGCCCACCACGTACGACACACGCCACGAGAGGCCCAGGGCGGCGACGGCGACCACGATGGCCGGGCCCAGCAGATCACCCACCGAGCCCCAGACGTTCTGCACGGTGAGGTGGTTCTCCAGGTCGTCGCCGGCGAGGTCGGCGAGGGCGATCTCGCAGGCGTCGACCATGGCGGTGGAGGCGGCCCCCACCATGAAAGCGCCGATGAGGAGCAGCACGTACGAGTCAGCGGCACCCACCACCAGCAACGCCGCGGCGGAGGCGAACGCACCCCCGCCGGCGATGACCCGGCGGCTCCGGTAGTCGGCGGCCACGGTGGCCAGGCCACCGGCGACGGCCCCGACGGCGATGGCCAGGAAGGCGCTACTGGCCTGCGAGTAGGTGAGGTCGAGATCGGCGCGCAGCGACTCGAAGGTGCCCGGCAGGACGAACGAGGTCGACTCGTCGAGCAGCCGGACGGCGAGCAGCGCCACGAGCACGCTGCGGGGGGTGCGGATGGCGGCCCGCGCCGCCCGACGTCACCAGTGCGACAGCCGGAACATCACCTCAGATCGTACGCCTCCGCTGCCCTCGCAGAACACCGTTCTCCTCACGATCGGGTGGCGAAGGCCAGGAGGTCCCCCACGCCGAACGTGCCCTCGCTCGCCGCGATCGGGGGGACCGGTTTCCAGCCCGGGTCGAGGCGGAAGAACGTGTCCCGGTTCTGGGCGAGCAGCCCGACGAGGGTCTCGGCGACGATGAGTGCACCGACCTCGCCCAGGCGGGTCCCGCCGTGCTGGAGCTCCGCCTCCTTCAACACGTAGAACCACAGCGGCGCCTGGCCGTCCCATCCCTGGTCGTCGGACATGCCCAGCGCGGCGTTGGAGAGGGGCTGGAAGCCCATGGCCCGGGCCACCGCCTGGCCCGACGGCAATCGCAGCGCCTTGCCCCGCAGCAGGTTGCGCTCGGCGAGCGACGCCGGCGGGCCTCCGAAGGGCAGGTGGAACAGGGGGAAGGAGATCTTGGAGTCGATGCGCATGGATCGCTGCGGCACGGTGGTGGAGCCGGGGATGTCGAAGAAGTGCTGCCAGTGGAGCAGCCGTGACGGGTGCAGGGGGCGGAAGCCGTTGAGGTTCGTCTCACTGGCCTCCGGCTGGAAGAACACGCCACCGGTGGTGTCGGTGAGCTTGTACCCGGGGCGTATCTGGCTGTGGCCGAAGCGGTAGGCCGCCACCGAGAACTCGACCGGCATGAACGGGACCTTCTTGGGCTTGTAGGACCGCAGGTCGGCGCGGATGGGAGCGTTGCCGGTCGCCTTCTTCAGCACGCTGTCGACCACGTCCTGGCCGCAGATGCGGGGCACGAAGTCGGTGAGCACCGCCCACTGGTAGTGGCGCAGGGCCAGTTGCTGCGCCTCGGCGAAGAGCTCGCCCGCCGGTGTGCCCGACGCGGCCACGTGGTCGACCACGGCGTTGTGGAACTTGATGAAGGCGATCTGGAGCTGATGGATGATGGCGTTCTCCTCGTTGCGAGGATCGCCGATGTCGGCGGCGCCGTCGTCCTTCCGGGGAAGGTCCTCGAGCCCGTCGTGGTGGTCCAGGCGCAGCTTGGCGCCGTCGTACAACCGGGGGGTGACCCGGGGACCGCCGGCGTAGACGGAGTCGAGGTCGTACACCGGCGTGCGGAAGTTCTTCAGGCCCTTCGGGTCCTGCTCCTTGCCGAGCTGAGAGACGGGGTCGAAGGTGAGGTCATGGTCGACGAACTGCCCGAAGAAGGTGTACCCGGCGGGAGTGTCGGGATTGTCGAACTGGGTCACCGGGTTCGGCGCCGGTTGCTGCATGGTGGCGGCCAGCGACCGCAGGAGCTCGTCGGGGGGCGAGAACGGGTCGAGATCCTTGAACATGAAGCCGAACCGCCCTTCGACCTGACGATTGCCGGCGGGCGCGTTCTGGCCTCGCTGCTCGAAGGAACCGTGTTGGGGCGGGGTCATCGCGCTCTTCTCATCTCCGTGGCGGAAGCGGGGGCGCCATGCCCCGGTGTCTGGAACGGCCAGGGACAGCGTGGAGGACAGATTGTCCCGTTGCCCAGGGACTGGTGTCCCTTCCTGGCCGGGAGCTCTCGGCCGGTGCACCACTAGTGCAGTGACCAGTAACGTTTGCGCCTTTCCACGCCGGCCAGGAACGCCGCTCGCGGCGTCCTCGTCCTCGACGCAGCTAAGGCTGCGCCTTCGTCCTGCGTCCTTGCGAACAGCGCCCCTGACTCGCCGTGGCCAGGGCGAACGTCACCGGACACAGCACTAGCCTGACCGGCATGGCTCCGTACGGGATCCGCGTCGTCGGTGACCCGGTGTTGCGTCAACCTGCGGCCCCGGTGACCGAGATCGACGGCCGGTTGGCCCGCTTGGCCGAGGACATGATCGTGACCATGCACGAGGCCCCGGGCATCGGCCTGGCCGCTCCTCAGGTCGGCGTCCAGAAGCGGTTGTTCGTCTACGACCTGCACGACGGCGATGGGGCCCACGTGGTGGTCAACCCGGTCATCACCGAGACCCGGGGCGAGTGGGTCTACGAGGAGGGCTGCCTGTCGGTGCCGGGGCTGGCGTGGGAGATCGTCCGGCCCAAGGAGGTGCACCTGACCGGGCGCGACCTCGACGGCAAGGAGCTGTCCTTCGAAGCTGACGAGCTCCTGGCCCGGCTGTTCCAGCACGAGGTCGACCATCTCGACGGCGTGCTGCTGCTGGAGCGGCTCGACGACGACCAGCGCCGGCAGGCCAAGCGGGCGCTGCGGGACCAGGTGCTGGCCACCGAGGGCGCCGGCGAGCGCCGCCGGCTGCGCCTGCCCGGCCGGGGCTGAGGACCTGAGCGCACCCCCGGCTCTTCGGCGGCTCGTCTACCTGGGCAGTCCCGAGGTTGCCGTCGCCCCGCTGCGGGCGCTGGTCGATGCCGGCTGGGACGTGGCGCTGGTCGTGTCCCAACCCGACCGCAAGCGGGGCCGGGGCGGCCGGCTGCGCCCGACGCCGGTGAAGGCGGCTGCGTTGGAGCTCGGCCTGCCCGTCACCGACCGGGTCGACGACGTGCTCGACGCCGGCGCCGACCTCGGGGTGGTGGTCGCCTTCGGCCGCCTCGTCCGCCCGCACGTGCTGGCCGAGTTGGCCATGGTGAACCTCCACTTCTCGTTGCTGCCCCGCTGGCGGGGAGCGGCGCCCGTCGAGCGGGCCATCCTGGCCGGCGACGAGGAGACCGGGGTGTGCCTGATGCGCCTGGAGGAGGGGCTGGACACCGGTCCCGTCTACGCCTGCGAGCGGGTGGGCATCGGCGCCGAGGAGACGGCCGACGAGCTTCGCACCCGCCTGGTCGGCCTGGGCAGCGAGCTCCTCCTCGCCGCCCTGGAGGCGGGCCTGGGCGTGCCGGTACCCCAGGAGGGCGAGCCCACCTACGCCGCCAAGCTCGGCCCCGAGGAGCTTCACCTGGAGTGGTCCCGCCCGGCGGTGGAGCTCCACCGGGTCGTGCGGGTGGGCGGGGCGTGGACCACCTTCCGAGGCCGGCGGCTCAAGGTGCACCGGGCACGACTGGTCCCGCCCGGCGCCGAGGCGCCCAGCCCCGGTGTGCTCGAGGCGACGGTGGTGGGCACGGGCGAAGAGGCCCTGGAGCTGGTCGAGGTCCAGCCCGAGGGTCGGGCACCACAGCCGGCGCCGGCGTGGTTGCGCGGTGCTCGGCCGGCGCCGGGCGAGCGGCTGGGCACGTGACCAGCGGCGTGGCCGACGCCCGCCGGCTGGCCCTCGACGCCCTGGTGGAGATCGAGCACGGTGGGCGGGCCAACGCCGTGCTGGCCGATCGGCTCGGCGCCGGCCGGCTGCGCAGCGCCGACCGGGGCTTCGCCACCGAGCTGGTCTACGGCACCACCCGCATGCGCCGGGCCTGCGACTTCCTCGTCGACCGCTTCGTGCTGCGGGCACTCGACGTGCCCACCCGGGTGGCCCTGCGCCTCGGCGCCTACCAGCTCCACTTCCTGCGCACGCCGGCCCACGCCGCCGTCTCGGCCACCGTGGAGGTGGCGCCCCGGCGATCGCGGGGCCTGGTCAACGCCGTGCTGCGGCGGGTGTCGGGGGCGGCGGTGGCGTGGCCCGACCTGCCCACCCGGCTCAGCTACCCCGACTGGGTCGTCGAGCGGCTGGTGTCCGATCTGGGGGAGCAGGACGGCGTCGCCGCCCTGGAGCAGATGAACCGGGCGCCCGGCGTCACCGAGCGCGACGATGGTTACGCCCAGGACCCGGCCTCGCAGTGGGTGGCGGCGGCCGTGGGGGCCGGGGCGGGGGAGCGGGTCGCCGACCTGTGCGCCGCCCCGGGCGGGAAGGCCACCGCCATGGCCGCGGCCGGGGGCCGGGTGTGGGCCACGGACGTCGACGCCGCCCGGGCCAGCCTCGTGGCGTCCACCGTCGAGCGCACCGGTGCCGCCTCCGTGGTCGTCGCCGTGGCCGACGGCCGGTCGCCCCCGTGGCCGCCGGCGAGCTTCGACCGCGTCCTGGTCGACGCGCCGTGCACGGGCCTGGGCGTGCTCCACCGCCGCCCCGACGCCCGCTGGCGGCGCCGGCCCGACGACCTGCCCCGCCTGGCCGCCCTGCAGCGGGAGCTGCTCCATGCCGGCGCCGGACTGGTTCGTCCCGGAGGGACGTTGGTCTACAGCGTGTGCACCCTCACCGCGGCGGAGACGCTCGAGGTCGACGCCTGGCTGGCCGACGCCCATCCGGAGCTGGAGCCGGTGCCTCCACCCGGCCCCCCCTGGCGGCCTCACGGCCGGGGCGCGCTGCTGCTGCCCCAGGCTGCGGGCACCGACGGCATGGCGGTGCTGCGCCTGCGCCGGCGCTGACGCCCCGCCCACCCCTTCTGGCGGTAAAACCGTTGCGGTGTCCGCACCGTTGTCGCCGCCAGAACGGAGCGGTTTGGCCGGCGCTTCGGCCGGCGCCGGCGGAGGAACGGGGGATGGCGTGGCACTCGAGGGGGGGAACGAACAGCCACTGCAGGCCAGGGTGCTCACCGTGTCCGACGGGGTGGTGGCGGGCACCAGGCAGGATCGCTCCGGCGCCGCTCTGGTGGAGCGGTTGGGTGACGCCGGCTTCCAGGTCGTCGACCATCAGGTGGCGGCCGACGGCGCCGAGTCGGTCGCGGCGGCGCTGCGCCGGCTGTGCCCGGGGTTCGCCGGGCTGGTGGTCACCACCGGCGGCACCGGCTTCGGGCCGAGGGACCTGACCCCCGAGGGCACCCGGGCGGTGGTGGAGCGGGAGGCCCCGGGCCTGGCCGAGGCCATGCGCCTGGTGAACCCCCTGGGCCGTCTGTCCCGGGGCGTGGCCGGCACCGTCGACCGGGCCCTCGTGCTCAACGTCCCCGGCTCCACCGCCGGCGCCGTCGAGTGCCTGGAGGCGGTGCTCGACGTGCTTCCCCATGCCCTGCGCCTCCTCGCCGGGCACCGGGAGCACTGAGGCACGGTCCCATCACCGCCCGTACTCCGCCGCCCGTACTCGGCCGCCCCGCCGGCGCCCTCGTAAGCTGACCGGGTGGACGACGAGCGGGCGATGTGCCGGGCGGTGGCCCTGGCGGCCGGCGTCCGTGCCGTGACTGCGCCCAACCCCTGGGTGGGGGCCGTGCTCGAGAGCGCCGACGGCCGGGTTTTCGAAGGAGCCACGGCGCCGCCGGGAGGTCCGCACGCCGAGGCCAGCGCTCTGGCCGCCGCCGGCGACGCCGCCCGAGGGGCCACCCTGTGGTGCACGCTCGAGCCCTGCGCGCACCACGGTCGAACCCCGCCGTGCGCCGACGCCGTGATCGCCGCCGGTGTACGGCGGGTCGTGGTCGCCCTGGTAGACGCCGATGCCCGCGTCGCCGGTCGGGGGTTGGAGCGGCTGCGCCGAGCCGGGGTCGAGGTGGTGACCGGCGTGGGCCACGACCTGGTGGCCGAGCAGCTGGCCCCCTACCTCAAGCACCGCACCACCGGCCGGCCGTGGGTGGTACTGAAGCTGGCGGCGTCGGCCGACGGCCGCACCGCGGCCCCCGACGGCTCGTCGCAGTGGATCACCGGCACCGAGGCCCGGGTCGACGCCCACCGCCTGCGGGCGGAGAGCGACGCCGTCATCGTCGGCGCCGGCACGGTGCGGGCCGACGACCCGGCGCTGACCGTCCGCCTGGCCGAGGGGCCCGACCCGCTGCGGGTCGTGCTCGGCCGCATTCCTCCCGGCGCTAGGGTGCGGCCGGCGCTCGAACGCTCCGGCGACCTGGCCACGGTGCTCGACGAGCTGGGCCGGCGGGGCGTGGTGCAGGTGCTGGTCGAAGGGGGCGCCACCGTGGCCGGCGCCTTCCACCGGTCCGGACTGGTCGACCGCTACGTGCTCTACCTGGCCCCGCGCCTGTTCGGGGGCGACGACGCCCGGGGCCTGTTCGCCGGACCGGGTGCGCCCACGCTGGCCGAGGCGTGGCAGGGCCGGGTCCTGGCCGTCGACCGTCTGGGTGACGACGTGCGCATCGACCTGGCGCCGGCCTCGGCGCCAGCGCCGGCGCCGTCCTCGGCCCGGGCCCCCGCCACCGCCGAGCTCCAGGTCCTGTAGCGGTGTTCACGGGCCTGGTCGAGGAGGTGGGCACGATCGCCGACCGGCACGGCGGCCGCCTGCGCATCGCCGCCAGCCGGGTGCTCGAGGGCATGGCGGTGGGCGCCTCGGTGGCCGTCGACGGCTGCTGCCTCACCGCCGTCGATCTCGGCGACGGCTGGTGGGAGGCCGACGTCAGCGACGAGACCCGGCGCCGGACCACGCTGGGCGACCGACCGGTCGGTGACCGGGTCAACCTCGAGCGTCCGTTGCGACTGGCCGACCGGCTCGGCGGCCACCTCGTGCAGGGCCACGTCGACGCCGTGGGCCAGGTGCTGCACCCTGCTCCCGACCTGCGCATCGGCGTCCCCGACCACCTCGCCCGTTACCTGGTGGCCAAGGGCTCGGTGGCCGTGGACGGCGTGAGCCTCACGGTGGTCGAGGCCGGCGGTGGCGACTTCACCGCCGCCGTGGTCCCCCACACCGCCGAGGTGACCACCCTCGGGGGCAAGGGCGCCGGCGACCGCGTCAACCTCGAGGTCGACGTGGTGGCCAAGTACGTCGAGCGGCTGCTGGCCGCCGGCGTGGCGGCCCGCTCGTGACCTCCCGGCGAGGCGCCGCCCTGGCCTCCGTCGACGACGCCATCGAGGCCGTCCGGCGCGGCGAGATCGTCATCGTCGTCGACGACGAGGACCGCGAGAACGAGGGCGACCTGGTCATGGCGGCCGAGCACGCCACCGCCGACAAGATCGCCTTCTTCTTGAACCACACCTCGGGTGTCATCTGCATGCCCATGACCGGCGAGCGCCTGGACGAGCTCGAGCTGCCCCCCATGGTCATCGACAACACCGAGAGCCAGCGCACGGCGTTCACCGTCTCGGTCGACCACCGCCACGGGACGACCACGGGCATCTCCGCCGCCGACCGGGCGGCCACCATCGCCGCCCTCATCGATCCCGCCACCAAGCCCACCGACCTGGCCCGGCCCGGCCACATGTACCCGCTGCGGGCCCGGGCCGGCGGGGTCCTCAACCGGGCCGGGCACACCGAGGCGGCCGTCGACCTGGCCCGCCTGGGCGGGCTGTACCCCGCCGGCGTGCTCAGCGAGGTGGTCACCGAGGACAAGAGCGCCATGGCCCGCCTCCCCGAGCTCGAAGCGCTGGCCGCCCGCCACGGGCTGCTCATCATCACCATCGCCGACCTCATCCGCCACCGCCGCCAGCGGGAGAAGCTGGTGAAGCGGGTGGCCGACGCCCGCATCCCCACGGAGTGGGGCGACTTCACCTGCTACGTCTACGAGTCGCTCCTCGACGGCGAGCAGCACGTGGCCCTGGTGAAGGGCGCCGTCCAGGGCGAGGACGACGTGCTGGTGCGGGTCCACTCCGAGTGCCTCACCGGCGACGCCCTGGGCTCGATGCGCTGCGACTGCCGGATGCAGCTGCAGGAGGGCATCCGCCGCATCGCCGCCGAAGGCCTGGGCGTGGTCGTCTACCTCCGGGGCCACGAGGGTCGGGGCATCGGCATCGCCCACAAGTTGCGGGCCTACAACCTCCAGGACGAGGGCCACGACACCGTCGACGCCAACCTCGAGCTCGGGCTGCCGGTCGACAGCCGCAAGTACGGCATCGGCGCCCAGATCCTCGTCGACCTGGGGGTCACCACCATGCGCCTGCTCACCAACAATCCGGCCAAGTACGGCGGTCTGGACGGGTACGGTCTTCACATCGTGGAGCGAGTCCCGCTGCAATCCGTGCCCAATCCCGAGAACCTCCGCTACCTGCGCACCAAGCAGGAGCGGATGGGCCACCTGCTCGAGGGCCTCGAGTGACCACCTACGCCGGGCAGCTGCGGGGTGAGGGGCTGCGGGTCGCCATCGCCTGCGCCCGCTTCAACGACCTGATCACCGAGCGGCTGCTCGCCGGCGCCCGCGACGGTCTCCAGCGCCACGGCGTCGACGGTGGCTCCATCACCGTGGCGTGGGCGCCGGGCGCCTTCGAGCTGCCGCTGGTGGCCCAGCGCCTGGCCGCTTCCGGCGAGTTCGACGCGGTGATCGCCCTGGGGGCCGTCATCCGCGGCGCCACCGGCCACTACGAGCACGTGGCCGGCGAGTGCGCCGGCGGCCTCCAGCGGGCGGCGCTCGACACGGGCGTGCCCGTGGCCTTCGGCGTGCTCACCACCGACAGCGTCGAGCAGGCTCTCGAACGGGCCGGGTGCAAGGCCGGCAACAAGGGGTACGAGGCGGCCGAGACCGCCCTGGAGATGGCCGACCTGTTGCGCCAGCTGCCCAAGCGGCGCCCCTGATGTTGCGCCTGGTGTTGCCCAAGGGCTCGCTGGAGCGGGCCACCCTCGAGCTGTTCGAGGCCGCCGACCTGGCCGTCGGCCGCAGCTCGACGGTCGACTACAAGGCCACCATCGCCGATCCCCGGGTCGCCGACGTGCGCATCCTTCGGCCCCAGGAGATCCCGAGCTACGTGGCCGAGGGGCTCTACGACCTCGGCATCACCGGTCGCGACTGGATCGAGGAGACCTCCAGCGACGTGGTGTCGCTGGGTGAGCTGCACTACTCGAAGGCCTCCGCCCGGCCCATCAAGGTGGTGCTGGCCGTGGCCGACGACGCACCGTGGCGCAAGGTCGGTGACCTCCCGGCCGGCGTGCGGGTGTCCACCGAGTACCCGGGGCTGACTCGGCGCTTCCTGGCCGAGCACGGGGTGGACGCCCGGGTGCGCCTGTCCCACGGGGCGACCGAGGCCAAGATCCCCGACGTGGCCGACGCCGTGGTGGAGATCACCGAGACGGGGCGGGCGCTGCGGGCGGCCAACCTGCGGGTCCTCGACACCATCCTGGTGTCGTTCACCGAGCTCATCGCCAACGCCGACGCCTACGCCGACCCGGGCAAGCGCCACGCCATGGAGCAGCTCCACACCCTGCTGCAGGGCGCGCTGGAGGCCCGGGGCAAGGTGTTGGTCAAGCTCAACGTGGGCGAGGACGACCTGGAGGCGGTCATCGCCATGCTGCCGGCCATGAAGGCGCCCACGGTGTCCAAGCTCTTCGGCGCCAGCGGCTACGCGGTCGAGACCGTCGTGCCCAAGACCGACATCAACATCCTCATCCCCGCCCTGTCCGACGCCGGCGCCAGCGACATCATCGAGGTCCCGCTGTCGAAGATCGTCCATTGACCCGCGGCCGGGTGGCGGCCTTCGACGACGCCCGGGGTTGGGGCACCGTGCGAGGTGAGGACGGCGAGGAGCTCTTCTTCCACTGCACCGCGGTGGCCGACGGGAGCCGCCGCATCGCTGCTGCCACGCCGGTGACCTACCGCCGGGTGCCCGGCCACCTCGGGCAGTGGGAGGCCACTGACCTGGAGCGCCTCACCGCCGACTGAGACCCGGACGGCGCCGTCAGCCGTCAGCTGCTGACCGGCGCCGCCCGAGCCCGCGTGGGCGTCGAGGCATCGACCAGCACCAGGTCCTCGGGCCCGCCCTTGACCTCGATCCCGCCGGCCCGGTAACGCCGGCGCTGGCGGACCTCCAGGCGGCGGGCCAACCGGCTGAGCACGAAGTTGGCGGCGACGTACATGGCGGCCACCACGAACAGCGACTGGAGGAGGTTGCGGAAGTCCTGTCCGGCCAGCTGTCCCCGGCGCAGCAGCTCCTCGTACTGGACGAAGAAGCCGAGCGACGTGTCCTTGAGCAGCGTGATGAGCTGGCTGACGATGGCCGGCACCATGCGCCGGAAGGCCTGGGGCACGATGACCGAGCCCATGGCCTGCCAGTAACCGAGCCCGATGGCGTAGGCGGCCTCGGTCTGGCCCCGGTCGAGCGACAGGATGCCGGCCCGGAAGATCTCGCCCAGCACGGCGCCGTTGTAGAGCGTCAACGCCAGCACCAGCGTCCACAGCAGGGGGAGCTTGATGCCGTAGCGGGGCAGGCCGAAGGCGAGGAACAGCAACAGCAACAGCAGCGGGAAGCCCCGGAAGAACTCGACCCAGGTGCCGGCCAGCCAGCGCAGTGGAGCGGCGCGGGCCAGGCGCCCCAGGGCCAGGACCATGCCCAGGGCCACGGCGCCGACCATGGCCGCCGACGCCGCCTTGACCGTGTTGAGGGCCCCGACGAGGAAGAAGCGCGCGACCCTCGGGTCGGCCAGCGGCCGCCACAGGTCGGCGTCGAGCTGGCCCCGTGACGCGAGCCGCCGGAGGGCCACGACCACCACCACGACCAGCAGCGCCCCCGACACCACCGAGCCGATGAGGACCCGCCGCCGTCCCCGAGGTCCCAGCTCGTCGCCGAGCAGCGCCGTCGTGGCCGTGCGCCGGCGGGTCATCGCTTCACCGCCACCCGCCGCTCGATGGCCCCGAAGAGCAGGCCGGAGGGGATGGTCAGCAGCAGGTAGCCGATGGCGGCGGCCAGGAAGGCGGCGTGGTAGTTGTTGGTGGCGTTGCCCACCCGCTGGGCCGTCCCGGTGAGCTCGCCCACGGAGATGGTGAAGGCGATGGACGAGTTCTTGGTCAGGGCGATGAACAGGTTGCCGAGGGGGGCCACCACCGTCCGCAGTGCCTGGGGGAGGACCACGTAGGCCAGGAGCTGGGGGAAGGTCAGCCCCAGCGAGCGGGCGGCCTCGGCCTGGCCGCCGGCGACCGAGTTGATGCCGGAGCGGATCGTCTCGGTGACGTAGGTGCCGGTGTACAGGGCCAGCACGATCACCGCCGTGGTGTAGGCCGGGTAGACGCCCATGACCTTGGGGAGGCCGAAGAAGAAGAACACGAACAGCACCGCCAGCGGGCAGTTGCGCACCAGCTCGACGTAGGTGGTGGCCGCCGCCCGCAGCGGTGCGATGGGACCCACCCGGAACGAGGCCACCACCAGGCCGATGGCGAACGCCGCCGCCCACGAGAGCAGGGTCAGGGTGACGGTGGTGTGGATCCCCGTGCCGAAGCGGCCGAGGTTGTCGAGGATGACGTCCAGTGCGGCCTACCTCGGCTGGCGGGCCGGGGGGCGGAGGCCGGCCTCCGCCCCCCGCGGGCCCGTGGCGGACCGGTTCACGATCAGTAGCGGTCGATCTCCGGAGGCTCGGGCGTCGTCTCCGCGACGGTGCCGACGGTCGACTCGTAGGCCTCGGCCCACTCGCCGCTCTCGAAGATCTCCTCGAGGACGTCGTTGACGAAGTCCCGCATCGCCTGGTCGTCCTTGGGGACGCCGATGCCGTAGGGCTCCTCCGTGAACGGGTTGTCGACGAGCTTGAAGGCCCCGTCCGACTGGTCGATGAGGCCGACGAGGATGACGTTGTCGGTGCTCACGGCGTCGACCCGGCCGTCGCTCATGGCGTCGGCGCACTGGCTGTAGGTGCCGAACTCGGTGACCTCGGCCTCAGGCGCCTGCTCCCGGACGTTCTCGATGGAGGTCGATCCCTGCACCGAGCAGACCCGCTTGCCGTTCAGGTCGTCGACGCCCTGGATGTCCTCGGGGTTGCCGGCGGGGACCATGATGTCCTGGCCGGCCACGTAGTAGGGGCCGGCGAAGCCGACCCGCTCCTTGCGGGTGTCGTTGATGGTGTAGGTGGCCACCACCATGTCGACGTCGCCGTTGACGAGCACGTCCTCGCGCACCGCCGAGGGGGTCTCCACGAACTCGATCTCGAGGTCGGGGTCGATGGCCTCGGCGATGAGCTTGGCGATCTCCACGTCGAAGCCCTCGACCTCGCCGGTGGTGGCCCGCTTGAGCCCGAAGAGCGGCTGGTCGAACTTGGTCCCCACCGTGATGATGCCCCGGTCCTGGATCTCGGCCATGGCGGAACCCGCCGGGTGCTCGATCGTCTCCTCCGAGTCGCCGCCCTGGGTGGTGTCGGTGCCCACGTCGGTGCCGCCGTTGTCACCGCCACAGGCGGTGGCCACCAGGGCCAGGGCCAGGAGCAGGCCGAGCATCCAGCGGGATCGGGTCAGGTGCATGTGTCTCTCCTTGCAGTCGGGGCTCAATGAGCCAGGATCTTGGACAGGAAGTCACGAGCCCGCTCGCTCTCCGGCTCGCTGAAGAAGCGTTCGGGCGGCGCCACCTCGACGATGCGGCCGCCGTCCATGAACACGACCCGCTGGGCGGCCGAGCGGGCGAAGCCCATCTCGTGGGAGACCACGATCATGGTCGTGCCCTCCTCGGCCAGCTCCACCATGACGTCGAGCACCTCCTTGATCATCTCCGGGTCGAGCGCCGAGGTCGGTTCGTCGAAGAGCATGACCTTGGGGCCCATGGCCAGGGCCCGGGCGATGGCGGCGCGCTGCTGCTGGCCGCCGGAGAGCTCGGCCGGGTAGCGATCGGCCTTCTCGGCGATGCCCACCCGGTCGAGCAGCTCCATGGCCCGTTCCCGGGCCACCGCCCGTGGTTGACCGAGGGCCTTCACCGGCCCGAGGGTCACGTTCTGCAGGACCGTCTTGTGGGCGAAGAGGTTGAACGACTGGAAGACCATGCCGACCTTGGCCCGGAGCCGGGCCAGCTCCTTGCCCTCCGCGGGGAGGGGGGCGCCGTCGACGAGGATGGTGCCGCTGTCGATGGGCTCCAGCCGGTTGATGCACCGGCACAGGGTCGACTTCCCCGATCCCGATGGCCCGACCACCACGACCACTTCCCCGGAATCCACCGACAGGTCGATGTCACACAGGACGTGGAGGTCGTCGAACCACTTGTTGACCTTCTCGAGGACCACGACCGGGGTCTCGGCCATTCACACTCCCTCGCCGGCGAGCGGCGGGAGAACATTACCGGTTCGGGCACGAACGGCGGTGGCATCGGCACCCAGTGCGTCCCGGCCCGAGGGATCGGGTCTCAGGCCGCGTGGTCAGTCGTCTTCGCGCTCCGGCGAGGCGCCCTCCCGGGCCCGGGCCAGGAACTCCTCGGCATCGGGCTTGTCCTGGTCGTGCTCGGGGTGGTGGCCGGGCTGGTTCTCGGGAGGGACCGGCCCGGTGGCCTCGTCCTCCACCGGCGTGGAGCCGGCCTCCAGGTCGCTGCCGATGCTGTCGGGATCGAGCGGCGTGCGACGGCTCCGTGAGAGCTCCGGTTGCTGGGGGTTGGGCATGGCGGGCGGCTACCCGTCGGCCGGGGTCGTCAAACGAGGGACGCCGGGCCCTCAGGCCGGCCCGCCCTCGTCCGCATCCTCGCCGGCGGTCCGGGCGCCCCCGCTGAGCTGCACGAACGCCATCTGCAACTGGCGCAGGCCGTCGCGCAGCGCCTGCTCCTCGTCGCCCAGGCGCCCTTCCATACCCTCGACCAGCGCTGCCAGGGCGTCGATGGCGATGCGGCCCTCGCCCAGGTTGGGCGGCTGGTGGTTGAGGTGGATGGCCGCCAGCTGGAACAGGCCCACGGCATGGTTGGCCACCACCACCCTGGCGGGCGTCTTGGCGACCTGCTCCTGCATGGCTGCCAGCTCCTCCTCGAGCTGGGCCCGCTCCTCGGCGCTCAGGTCGGGGTCGGGCGACCCAGGGCCGGCGCCACCGCCGGTGGGCTCTGACGGGCGAGGCGAGGACGGCGCGTCGGGCTCGGGTCGCACGGGGCGCTCGCCGCCCGGTGTCCAGAGGGAGCTCATGCTGGTACCCTAACGCCACAACCGACTCGAGAAGCGGGTCCGTCCGGCACTCCGGACCGCCCCACCCGGCCACCGGTCTCCAGGTGCGTCGGGTCGTAGCCGCTCACCAGCGGGACACCGGCCTCCGGCCGGAGCTCCCGTGGGCGGGTGTCCGCTTCCCGGGACGCCCGCCGGCGTTGTCCTCCGGCGAGCCCGATCTACGCCAGGAGTGATGCCCGATAGCCGCAGCGGAGAGCAACGACCTTCGTATCAACGATCGCATCCGGGCACGGGAGGTTCGTCTCGTGTCGGCCGACGGTGAGCAGGTGGGGATCAAGCCCCTGCCGGAAGCCCTGACCATTGCCCGGGACCTCGACCTCGATCTGGTCGAGGTGGCACCACAGGCGTCACCGCCGGTGTGCCGGATCATGGACTATGGCAAGTACAAGTACGAAGCGGCGCAGAAGGCCAAGGAGTCACGCCGAAAGACCACCCAGGTCTCCATCAAGGAGATGAAGTACCGGGTGAAGATCGGCAAGGGCGACTTCGACACCAAGACCCTCAAGGTCCAGAAGTTCCTGGAAGAGGGGCACAAGGTGAAGATCACGATCATGTTCCGGGGCCGGGAGGTCCATCACCCCGAGTTGGGGATGCGCATCCTCGACCGGGTGGCCGAGCACAACAACCAGCTGGCCAAGGTGGAGGCGGCCCCCAAGCTCGACGGCCGGAACATGACCATGGTCCTTGCTCCTGACAAGCGGGTGCAGGCAGCGGCGGAGGCGGCCCGCAAGAAGGCCGCCGCCGAAGAGCGCCGGACGGCCGGCAACGGTGCGACCCCCGAAGCGGGCGCAGGTGCTCCCATCGGGGCCAACGAGGAACAAAAGGAGCAGTGACGACGTGCCCAAGATGAAGACCCACCGGGGGGCGGCCAAGCGGTTCAAGGTGACCGGCAGCGGCAAGATCCGGCGTCGCCAGGTGGGCATGAACCACATCCTGGAGAAGAAGCCGTCCAAGCGGACGCGCCGGCTGAAGCGAAGCGTCGAGGTCACCGGCGGCGACGCCCGCCAGGTGAAGCGCATGCTCGGCCAGGGCTGAGACCGGCCTAGCACCATTCCACCCGTTCACCGCGACGGGCGCCGCGCCATTTCCGGTTTCACCGGTACGGTGCGGGCGCCCGCAGCACGAGGAAACCGCCGCCCGGCTGTTGGGCGACAGGAGGAGCATCATGGCGAGGGTCAAGCGGGGTGTCCCCGGTAGAAAGCGGCGCCGGGGCGTGCTCGAGCAGGCGCAGGGCTACTACGGCAACAAGAGCCGGTCCTACCGCGCCGCCAACGAACAGGTCATGCACTCGCTCCGCTACGCCTACCGCGACCGGCGGGCACGCAAGGGCGAGTTCCGCTCGCTGTGGATCCAGCGCATCAACGCCGCCACCCGTGAGCACGGGATGAGCTACAGCCGGTTCATCGCCGGCCTGCGGGCTGCAGGGGTGGAGGTCGACCGCAAGGTGCTGGCCGATCTGGCGGTTCGCGACCCCGATGCCTTCGCCGCCCTGGTGCAGGTGGCGGGCGAAGCTCCCGCCTCCCAGGCCGGGTAGCCCCCGCCCGTGGCCGGGCCGGGCCCGCTCGGCGCCCGCCACAAGAAGGTCGACCGTCTGCGGCGCCTCTTGCGCCGCCGCAGCGTCCGTCGCTCCGAGCGGGCGTTCGTGCTGGAGGGCGAGACCCTGGTGGCCGAGGCGCTAGACGCCGGCGTCCCCCTGGAGGCGGTCTTCGTGGCGCCCGACGCCGGCGGCGTGCCTGCCGTGGTCGAACGGGCCCGGGCCGCCGGCCTGCGGGTCCACGAGCTGGCGCCCGGTGTCCTCCAGCGGGTGGCGGAGACCGTCACACCACAGCCGGTGCTGGCGGTGGCGCCGTGGGTGGACGTACCCCTGGAAGCCGTCTCGACGTTGACCTCGGTTGTGGTGTGTGTCGACGTGCGCGACCCCGGCAACGCCGGCAACGTGCTGCGCTCGGCAGAGGCGGCAGGGGCGGGGGCAGTAGTCTTCTGCACAGGGTCGGTGGACGTGTTCAACCCCAAGACGGTGCGGTCGTCGGCGGGATCGCTGTTCCACGTGCCGGTGGTGAACGGAGGCGAGCCGGTTGCGGTGCTCGAGTGGATCGGCAGTCAAGGGTTCCGGCGCATGGGCACCGTCGCCCGCGGAGGCCGTCCCTACGACGAGGTCGACCTCACCCCTCCCGTCGCCATCGTGCTGGGCAACGAGGCCTCAGGCCTGCCGGCATCGCTGGACCCCCACCTCGACCTGCGCGTCACCATCCCCATGGTGGGCCGCACCGAGTCGCTCAACGTGGGGATGGTGGGGGCGTTGATGTGCTTCGAGGCGCTGCGCCAGCGACGCCGGGCGGCACCGGCCCGATGACGTCTCGGACCCGGGCGGCGGTCGATCTCGACGACCTGGCGGTGGCGGCGATCGTCGTCGACGCCCAGGGACGGGTGGAGGCGGCCAACGCCGCCGGCGACGAGCTGGCCGGACGGCCGCCCGGCGGCCTGGTGGGTTGCCGGATCGACGAGGTGGTCGACGCTGATTCCGTGGCAGACGCGCTCGTCTGGGCCGGTGTGGCCGATGGCGACTCCGGCGCCGTCCCCGAGCGTGAGTTGCGGGTGCTGCGCCCCGACGGCCGGCAGGTGCCGGTGATGCTCAGCGGCCGCCGGCGCCAGGACGACGAGGGGTCGCCGGCGGGGCTCGTGCTGCTGCTGAGGCCGGTGGTGGTCGACGGTGCCTCGGTGGCCGGCATGGACGTCGTCTCCACCGTCAGCCACGAGCTGCGCTCGCCCCTGACCTCGGTCAAGGGCTACACCTCGCTGCTGCTGAGCCGGTGGTCCCAGTTGAGCGACGAGCAGAAGAAGACGATGCTCGAGCAGGTCAACCACGACGCCGACCGGGTGACCCGGCTGGTGAACGAGCTGCTCGACATCAGCCGCCTCGAGACCGGCCACCTCCAGCTCCAGTACCAGCTCGTCGACCTTCCGGCCGTGGTCTCGTCCGTGGTGGCCAAGGTGGCGCTGGCTCATCCCGCGCTCGACTGCTCGGTCGAGTTCGAGCGGGACTTCCCCCCGGTGCGGGCCGATCCCGACAAGATCGAGCAGGTGCTCACCAACCTGGTCGAGAACGCCGCCAAGTACGGCAGCCTGACCGGCATGCGGGTCGTGGGCGACGTCGCCGGCGAGGCGGTGTCGGTCGTCGTCGTCGACGAGGGGCCGGGGATCCCGGCCGCCGACCTGCCGCACCTGTTCACCAAGTTCTACCGGCGCGACCAGGCTCGGCCCAGTGGCTCGGGCCTGGGGTTGTGGATCAGCCGGGGGCTGGTCGAGGCCCACGGTGGCCAGCTCACCGCCGCCAGCACGGCCGGCGGCGGCAGCTCGTTCCGCTTCACCCTTCCCGTCGACGGCCTCGGTCGCCGATGACCGCAGGGGACGTCAGTGGGCTCGTCAGCGACGCCCTCGAGCGGATCGCTGGTGCCGGCGATCCTGCGGCGGTCCGGTCGCTCGAGGCCGAGCTCCTCGGACGCCGGTCGCAGCTGGCCACGCTGCGGTCCGGCCTCGGGGCGCTGGCGCCCGAAGCGCGCAAGGAGGCGGGCCGTGAGCTCAACGCCGCCCGGGCCCGCCTCGAGGAGGCACTGGCCGCCCGGCGGGCCGAGGTCGACGAGGCCGAGCGGCGGTCCCGCCTGGAGGCCGAGCGGCTCGACTTGACCGAGGTGGTGCCCACCCGTCGCCGGGGCCATCTCCATCTGGTGACCCAGGCCCGCGACCGCCTGGAGGACGTGTTCGTCGGCATGGGCTACACCGTGGCCGAGGGCCCGGAGGCGGAGACCGACTGGTACAACTTCGAGGCCCTCAACTTCCCCGCCGACCATCCCGCCCGAGCCATGTACGACACGCTCTACCTCGAGCTCGGTGCGCCGGAGTCCACGCTGTTGCGCACCCACACCTCCCCCGTGCAGGTACGGGTCATGGAGGCGACGCAGCCGCCCATCTACTCGGTCATGCCCGGGCGGTGCTACCGCCAGGACACCGCCGACGCCAGCCACCTGCCCAACTTCCACCAGATCGAGGGCTTGGTCGTCGACCGCCACATCACCCTGGGCGACCTGGCCGGCACCCTCGACGCCTTCACCGAGGCCTACTTCGGCCCCGGCTTCCGGTCCCGCTTGCGGCCCTCGTACTTCCCCTTCACCGAGCCGTCGGCCGAGTTCGACATCACCTGCGTGTTCTGCAAGGGCGACGGCTGCCGGACCTGCGGGCGCACCGGGTGGCTCGAGCTGGGGGGCTGCGGGATGGTCCACCCCAACGTCTTCCGTGCCGTGGGCTACGACCCGGAGACGTGGTCGGGCTTCGCCTTCGGCTTCGGCATCGACCGCATGGTGATCATGCGCCACGGCATCGACGACCTGCGTGAGCTGGTGTCCAACGACGTTCGCTTCCTGCGCCAGTTCTGATGCGGGTCCTGCGGTCGTGGTTGCGGGACTTCGTCCCGCTGGAGCTGCCGGTCGACGAGCTGGTCGCCGTGCTCGACGACCTCGGGCTGGCGGTGGAGTCGGTCGAGCGGGTGGGGGAGGGGCTGGAGGGCGTCGTGGTCGCCCGGGTGCTGGAGCTGGGGCCCATCGCCGGCGCCGACCGCATCCAGCGGGTGGTGGTCGACGCTGGTGACACCGAGCCGGTGCAGGTGGTGTGCGGGGCGTGGAACTTCGCCGAGGGCGACCTGGTGCCGCTGGCCACCGTGGGCACGGTGCTCCCCGGCGGGATGGAGATCGGCGCCCGCACGATGAAGGGCGTCGAGTCGCGGGGCATGCTGTGCGCGGCGGACGAGCTCGGTCTCCCCGGGGGGCACGACGAGATCGTCGTGCTCCCGGCCGGTGCGGCCCCGCCCGGCACTCCCTTCGCCGAGGCGGCCGGCGCCGGCCCCGACGTGGTGCTCGATCTGGAGGTCAACGCCAACCGGCCCGACGCCATGTCCATGGCTGGGGTGGCCCGCGACCTGGCCGCCCGCCTGGGGCTGCCGTTCACGCTGCGCCGGCCCGAGCTGGCCCCGCCAGGACCGGTGGAGGCGGCCTCGGTCGCCATCGACGCCCCCGACCTGTGCCGGCGCTTCGTGGCCACCGTCATCGCCGGCGTGCGGGTGGGCCCCTCGCCGGCGTGGCTCGCCGACCGGTTGGCCCGAGCGGGGATGCGGCCCATCAACAACGTGGTCGACGCCTCCAACTACGTGATGCTCGAGCTGGGTCAGCCCACCCATCCCTACGACGCCGCCCGCCTGGGGGGCCGGGGCTTCCGGGTGCGCCGAGCCCACGCCGGCGAGACGCTGGTCACCCTCGATGGCGTCGAGCGGGCCCTCGATGGCGACCTGCTCATCTGCGACGCCGAGGATGGGGCCATCGGGATCGCCGGGATCATGGGCGGCGCCTCCACCGAGATCGACGAGCACACCACCGAGGTGGTCCTGGAGGCGGCCTGGTTCGACCCCCTGGCCATCTCCCGCAGCGCCCGCCGGCTCAAGCTGCGGACCGAGGCCTCGGCCCGCTTCGAGAAGGGCTGCGACTGGGCCGCCATCGACCCGGCCGTGGCCCGCTTCGTCGAACTGCTGAGTGGCGGCGACCAGCTCAGTGTCGGACCTGGCACCGACGCCGGGGGCGGGCTGCCGGAGCGCGCGCCGGTGCGAGTCCGGACCGCCCGGGTGAACCAGCTGCTCGGCACCGAGCTCACCGACGTCGACATCGCCGGGTACCTCGGCCCCATCGGCTTCACGACCCTCAGCACCCCCGCCCCCGGCGTGCTGGAGGTGGCCCTGCCCACGTGGCGGCTCGACAGCGCCACCGAGATCGACGTGGTGGAGGAGGTGGCCCGGCTCCACGGGTACCGGGCCGTCCCCAAGACCGTCCCCCGCAGCCCCCTGACCGGGGCGCTGACCCGGTACCAGCGCGATCGCCGGCTGGTCCGCCACATCCTGGCCGGCGCCGGCGCTGACGAGGCTTGGAGCACGACCTTCCTGGCTGCGGCCGACCTGGAGCGGTGCGGGCTGGAGGTGGCTGAGGCGGTGGTGGTGGCCAACCCCCTGGTGGCCGAGGAGTCCCGGCTGCGGACCTCGTTGCTGCCCGGGCTGGTGGGGTCGGTCGCCGGCAACGCCCGCCACCGCATCACCGGGGTGTCGCTGTTCGAGGTGGGCCACACCTTTCGCCGCCCGCCGGACGGTCAGCAGCTCCCCGACGAGCGGGAGATGGTGGCGGTGGCCACCGCCGGCGCCGACGCCCGGGAGGCGGTGACCCAGTGGCACCTGCTGGCCGACGGCCTGGTGCTCGGTGACTGGCAGCTCGAGGCGTGCGCCGCGCCCGGCCTGCACCCGACCCGCACGGCCCGGATCGTGGTCGAGGGGGAACCCGTCGGGATGGTGGGCGAGGTCGACCCGGGGGTGCTGGCCCGTTTCGACGTCGACGAGCGGGTGGCATGGGTCGAGCTCGACCTGGAGCGGCTGCTGGCGTGCCCCCACGGCCCGGGCACGTACCGACCGATCAGCCGATACCCGTCCAGCGACATCGACCTGGCCTTCGAGGTCGACGACGCCACCCCGGCCGGTGCCATCGAGCGCACCCTGGCCGGCGCCGGCGCCGGCCTCGTGTCCGGGGTCCGTATGTTCGACGTCTACCGGGGCGACCAGGTGGCCGAGGGCCGGCGCAGCCTGGCCTGGACGGTCCGGCTCCAGGCGCCCGACCGGACCCTCACCGACGACGAGGTGGGAGTGGTGCGCCGGCGCCTCATCGCCGCCGTGGAGGAAAACCATGGGGCCCGTCTACGGGGATGAGCCCCTCCCTTCTTTGTCGGCTGGACCACCGTCACGGTGGTTCATCCGACAGAGAACGGGAAGGGGTCAGCCGGCGCCGGCCTGCAGGCCCTCGCCGAGAAGCTGGCCGAGCTGGCGGGCGTTGCGCACCCCGTAGTCCCGGTAGCAGTTGTTCATCAGGGCGTGGGTCTCGCTGGTGGCGGCGGCCAGGCCCCGGATGGGCTCCACCCAGGCCGCCAGCTCCTCCTCGGAGTAGAGGTAGCGGAACCGCTCGGCAGCGGTGATGCCCTTGGCCTCCCAGGTCTCCCGGTTGTGGCCGTGGAAGCGCACGACGGCCAAGTCGGCGGTGGCGGCGACCAGCGGGGGGACCGAGCTGTCGAAGCCCTGGGGCCCGTCCACGCAGACGAACGCCAGCCCGCGATCCTCGAGCAGCCGGAGGGTTCGCTTCCGGTCGTCGTCGCCGTCGAGCCAGCTGCGGTGGCGAAACTCCACGGCGAGCTGGTGCCCGGGCAGGCGGTCGGCCAGCTCGTCCAGGTAGGCCCGGTTGTCCCGCCGGGCGGTGAACCACGGGGGGAACTGGAACACCACGGCGGCCAGCTTGCCGGCGGCCTGCAGCGGCTCGAGGGCGGCGCCGAAGTGCTCCCACGCCCGGTCGACGGCGGCGTCGGGCAGGTGGCTCAGATACGTCGACCGCTTGCCCCGGTGCTCATCGGGCAGTTCGTCGTGCACGTCGTCCCACAGCGTGCTCGGACGGGCCGGGTGGTGGGTGAACAAGGAGTAGGCCTTGACGTTCATGCGGAAGCCGGCGGGCGTGCGCTCGGCCCACAGCTGCGCCGTCCGGGCCGTCGGCGGGGCGTAGTAGGTGCCGTCGACCTCCACCACGGGGAAGATCGACGCGTAGTGACGCAGGCGCTCCTCGGCGCTCATCGACCTGCGGGGATAGAAGTCGGACTCCTTGGTGAGGGTGGGGTCGGTCCACGACGAGGTGCCGACGGCGATGCCCATCGCCGCCGAGGCTACGACCGCCGGCACGGGGCTGGAACGGGTGGGCGGCGCCGGGGGAGCGGCCATCCCCGTGGCCGGTGAGGTCCCGCCGTAGGATCGCCCCCGTGCCGGTTGCCGTGACCGCCCCCTACGTCAGTGAGGAGTTCAGCGACGAGGAGGCCGACGTGCTCCGGCGCTACGTCACCAACGTCGAGGGCCCGGTGTTCGCCCTGGTCAACCTGCCCGAGGTGGTCAAGGGGGCACTCTTCGCCCGCTACAGCCGTACCCACAAGAGCCTGCGGCGGCTGTTCCTCGACGAGTTCGTGGGCGACCTCGACATCGAGGGCGACGCCGCCGTCGACGCCACCGTCGGGTTGGAGCGAGCCGAGCGGCTCTACGACCGGGTGTTCTTCGAGTACGGCGACGACTCGGTGGCCCAGCTCGGTGGCGTTCACCTGGCCTGCGAGCAGGCGTCCAACCTGCTCACCAAGGTGCTGGAGCGGGGACGGCTCATGTCGTACCTCGAGCAGTCGACCCGCTACATCTCCTACGACGCCCGCCTCGGCGGTCGCTACCGCTATCACCGCGATCCCGAGTTGCTGGCCTCGCCACTGGGGACGCGCTACGTCGGGGACATGGACCGGCTGTTCGACACCTACGCCGGCCTCGTCAATGTCGTGCAGGAGTGGTGCCGCCAGCGCTACCCGAAGCAGTCCGGCGACTCCGACTTCGTCCACCACCAGTCCACCCGGGCCAAGGCCCTCGACGCCGTGCGCGGGATCCTGCCCGCCGCCTCGTTGTCCAACGTGGGCATCTACGGCACCGGCCAGGCCTACGAGGCCCTGTTGCTGCGCATGCGGTCCTCCCCCCTTCCCGAGGCCCGCCGCTACGCCGAGCTCATGCTCGTTGAGCTGCGCAAGGTCATACCCTCGTTCCTCACCCGTGTCGACCTCCCCGATCGGGGCGGTGCGTGGTCCGAGTACCTGCGGGAGACGCGAGAGGGCACCGCCGATGTGGCGGCCAAGCTCTTCGCCGACATGGAGGCCGTGCCCGAGCCGGCTCCCGAGGTGACCCTGGTCGACTTCGACCCGGACGCCGAGGACAAGCTCCTGGCCGCCATGCTCTATCCCCACGTCGACCGGCCCGAGACCGAGGTGCTCGAGCGGGTCCGGCGCCTCGGCGCCGCCGACCGGGCGGCAGTGGTGGCGGCCTACACGGGCGACCGGGGCAACCGCCGCCACCGGCCCGGACGGGCCCTGGAGCGCATCGGCTACCGCTTCGACATGTGCGCCGACTACGGGGCTTTCCGGGACCTCCAGCGCCACCGCATGCTCACCATCGAGTGGCAACCCCTCTCCCCCCGGCACGGGTACGTGGTGCCCGAGGTGGTGGTGGAGGCCGGGGCGGCCGAGCCCTTCGCCGAGGCGATGGAGCGCTCCGCCGCCCTGCACGACGCCCTGGCCGAAGGATTCCCCCAGCAGGCCGCCTATGCCGTGTGCCTCGCCTACCGGGTGCGGTTCTCCATGCAGCTCAACGCCCGGGAGGCGATGCACATGCTCGAGCTGCGCACCACGCCCCAGGGCCACCCCGCCTACCGGCGGGTGTGCCAGGAGATGCACCGGCTCATCGCCGACCAGGCCGGTCACCGGTCAGTGGCCGACATGATGCGCTTCGTCGACTACAGCGAGCCGGAGCTCGAGCGTCTCCAGGCGGAGCGCCGGGCCGAGCACCGGAGGGCGAGCACGTCCCGGTGAGCTGTGGGGCCCGTCGGCTCCTGTTGCCCCTGGGGTTGATGTGGCGGATGTGGTCAGCTAACGTGGAGCTAGCGGGTGGGGATGGAGGTAACCGTGCGCGTCCCCACACTCCTCAGCCGCCGGCGTCGATCGAGCCGGACGGTGGCCATGGTGGTGATCACTGGTCTGGCCGTCGCCGGGCCCTTGGCCACCAACTCCCATACCGTTCGCCGCGGCGAGACCCTCTCGGGCATCGCCCGCGACCACGGTGTGACGGTCCGGGACATCGCCCAGGCCAACGGCATCTCCGACGTCAGCCGGGTCCTTGCCGGCGCGACCCTGGCGCTGCCGGGCGCCGGCAGTCCCGGGGCTGCCGCTGGGGCTGGTACCGCGGCGGGAGGCCGCGTCCACACCGTCGGGGCCGGGGAGAGCCTGTGGCGGATCGCCGTCGACCACGGGGTGACGGTACGAAGCCTTGCCGCCGCCAACGGCATCACCGACCTCAATTTCGTGCGCAGCGGCCAGCGCCTCTCTCTCCCCGCTGCGGGCAGCTCCCCCTCAGGGGGCGGTGGCGTGCAGGTGTCACGCCTGCCCTCGCGCCTGCAGTCGTCGCCCGAGCGCCTGCAGCTCGTGCCCCGCTTCGAGCACTGGGCGGCGACCTACGGGATCCCCACCGACCTGCTCATGGCCACCGCCTGGGTGGAGTCGGGTTGGCAGAACCACGTGGTCTCGAGCGCCGGGGCCATGGGCATCGGCCAGCTGATGCCCGACACGGTGACGTGGATGCGCGACCACGTGCTGCGCCAGCCGGTCGACCCGGCCAATCCGGACGACAACATCCGCATGAGTGCCCGCTACCTGCGGTGGCTGCTCGACCGCACCGAAGGTGACCCGGGCACCGCCTTGGCTGGCTACTACCAGGGCCTGGCGGCGGTGCGGGCCTTCGGTCCCTATCCGGCCACGACGGTGTACGTCGCCGATGTCCTCGCCTTCCGCGACCGCCACTTCTGAGCCGGAGACAGACTTTTTTCCCCCGCCCTGACCAGCCTCGACGCGCGTCGAGGCTGGTCAGGGTCGTCGTTTGTCACGGCTCCGCCGGTTGACACGCCCGCCGGGGGCGTGGCAAGAAGGTCAGGCCTTCTTTTCCTCGGATGGCCGAGGGGAGGCCCGGGTGGGGTAGCCCAGCGAGCTCAGTAGCAAACGTCTCAGGCGCCGGCCCGTCGCAGGGAGGCCTAGCCTCTCTGCGGCGGTTCGGGACGGTCGACGGCCCCAAAGGCTCGCTGGGCACCCTTCTCGTCGGTCTCGGCGGCAGCCGCTGGTGCCCCGGCTGCCAGGTTGGGGCGACGCCGCCGCGGGGAGCGCCCGGATGGACGAACAAGGGGCGGGAATGGATAGAGTCCGCCGTCGGTTCTCCCGCTCGCACGCCTCTTGCCATCGAAGGAGCCATGGCCGACGATCTCGACGACGACCAGACCGAGGAGAGCCTCGACCCGCCTGACGAGGAGGCCCTCGACGACGACGACGACGACGACAAGGACGACGACGACAGCGAGCTCGAGCGCGCACAGCGCGCGCTAGCCAAGACCAACCGCGAGAACCGCCGACTCAAGGCCGAGGCCCGCGAGCGGGCCAACAAGGCCGACGAGGATGGCGGCAAGCACAAGGAACGCGCCGACCGCCTGCAGGCCGAGCTCGACGAGCTCTACGCCGATGCGTACGCGACAGAGCGCTTCGTCGAGGTCGTCGACGCGCCGCCGGCGACCAAGTACGTGCTGGGCAGCAACTCCTGCCGGATGCACGTCCGCTGGGACGAGCGGACCGGCAGGATCCTCGTCATCGCCGTACTCGACAACCTGGTCAAGGGTGCCGCCGGCCAGGCAGTGCAGGCTTTCAACGTGCTCTTCGGGCTGGCCGAGGAATG
>JAHWKL010000089.1 GCA_019347915.1 Actinomycetota bacterium | reverse complement strand
GGTGGTCACCGTCCACGACCTGGTCTTCCTACGCCAGCCCGAGCACCTCACATCCCGGGGGGTCTCGTTCCACCGACGGGGCTTGGCGGTGGCTCGGCGGGAAGCCGCCACCGTCGTGGTGCCCACCGCCTTCGGCCGCCAGGAGCTGGCCGAGGAGGGCTTCGACCCCGAGCGGGTCCACGTCGCCCACCACGGCGTGGAGGCGCCGGCGGCCGCTGACCCCAACGTCACTGCCGCCCAGCTCCGACGTCTGAGGGTCGACACTCCCTTCGTTCTCTTCGTGGGGACCCTCGAGCCGCGCAAGGGGGTACGCGACTTGCTCGACGCCCACGCCGCCCTCCGGATCGCCGCTCCCGAGCTGGGCCTGGTCCTGGCCGGGCCCCTCGGATGGGGGCCGCCGCTCGACCTGTCGGCACCCGGCGTCATGCCCCTCGGCTCGGTCGACGACGCCCAACTCGACGCCCTGTACCGTGCCGCCGTGGCCCTTGCCCTGCCGAGTCGCTACGAGGGCTTCGGCCTGCCCGTGCTGGAGGCGATGAGCAGGGGTTGCCCGGTCGTCACCACCGACGCCGCCTGCCTGCCCGAGGTGGCCGGCGGGGCGGCCGAGCTGGTGGCGGTGGGCGACGTCGACGCCCTGGCCGTCGCCCTCGAGCGCATCCTCTCGGACGCCGACCACCGTGAGCGGATGGTGGCAGCCGGGCACCAGCGCGCCGCCGGGTTCTCCTGGGACGCCAGCGCCCGGGCCCACGCCACCGCCTATGCCGCCGCCTGTGCCGCAGCCACGCCGGGGCCGGGGCCGGGATGACCGACCGGCTGCGGGTGACACTCGACGTCTCGGCCATCCCCGCCCAACCGGCCGGGGCCGGCGTCTACGTGCGCCAGACGGTGGAGGCGCTGGCCGCCGGCGGGAAGATCGAGCTGGGCCTGGTCGCCGCCACCGGCGACGCCGCCCGCTGGCGGCGGCTGGCGCCCGGCGCCGAGGTCCACGCCGAGGTCCCGACCCGCCGGCTGGCGTCGGTCAACCTCCGCGTGCCGCCGGACCTGCACACCGCGGTGCAGGCGCTGGCCCGCACCACTCGCAGCACCACCTTCGTGGTCCTGGTGGCGGCGGTGGAGGCGCTGTTCGCCCGCACCACCGGCCGCACCGACGTGATGCTCTCCACCACCTTGAGCGGGCGCCGGCGGGCCGAGGTGGAAGGCCTGATCGGGTGCTTCCACGGGGTGAGCCGGCTGCGCGTCGACCTCGCCGGGGACCCCGCCTTCACCGAGGTGGTGCGCCGGGCCCGCACCACGGTGCTGGGCCTGTTCGAGCACCAGGACGTCCCCTTCATCCGGGTCCGCCGGGCGCTGTGGCCGGACTTCCCCACCGGGGGCGTCGAGCTCCTCGCCACCGTGCCCACCGAGCTCCAGTACTTCCACGCCGCCGCCGAGGAGTGGGTGCCGGGCGTGGCCGTGGTCGAGCGGCCGCCGCCGGGCACGGGCCCCAACTGGCTGCACTTCCGGGGCCAGATGCAGCCGCTCAGCATCGCCTGGCTCGACTACGGCACCGAGCTGCGGGCAGAGTTGCGCTACAAGACCGACTTCTACGACGAGAGCACCATCGCCGGCGTGGCCGCTGGGATCGAACGCCTCCTCGCCGCCGTGGTCGACGATCCGCAGCTGCGGGTGTCGCAGCTGCCGACGGCGGACGCCGGCGCCGGCGCCTGAGCCGGCCGGGCCGTCAAGCGGCTTCGGCCACCACGAGACTCTGAGGACCGGCGAGGGGAACGTGCTCCACGAAGCGCCAGCCCGCCTCCGGCAGCCACCCGCGGACCTCCTCGACGCTGTAGACGTCGCCTTCCTTCAGGTGCACGGCGAACTCCCCTGCCATCAGCGCCGCCTGGACGGGTTGGGTGTGGGTCGGATCGGTCCAGAAGTCGGCGAGCAGGAGCCGGGACCCCCCTTCGGCGGCCCGGCGGACCCGCTGCAGCAACGCCACGTTCGTCTCCGGTGACCAGTAGTGGACCAGGTTGGCGAGGAGGAACACGTCATGGCCCCGAGGCAGCTCTTCGACCATGGCGTCGCCGGCCACCGCCGAGACCCGCCCCGTCAGCCCTGCCGCCGCCGCCCGCTGACGAGCCATCTCTGCCGGCACGGGGAGCTCCAGCACGGTGGCTTCGAGATGCGGGTACCGCCGGGCCACGGCCATCGTCCACGAGCCCGTACCCCCGCCCACGTCGAGCAGTCGCCGGTGGGGCGTGAAGTCGAACACCTCCGGGAGGGCGTCGGCGGGCCCCGCCAGGACGGCCTCGATCCCTGCCGAGACCACCTCCTGGAGCTCGTCGTCGAGCTCGAAGACCTCCTTGGTGGGACCGGTGGCAAGGGCCTCAGCCAAGTCGAACCATGCCGGGTAGCTGATCTTGTCCCAGAAGCGCAGGAACGGGCGCAGGTCCGCAGGGCTCCGTCCTGCCAGGAACGTGGCCGCCACCTCGCTGTTCCGGTAGACATCACCCTCCCGCTCGAGCAGGCCCAGCGCCACCATGGCGTCGGCGCTGATGCGTGCTGCTCTGCGGGTCAGGCCGGTACGCGCCGCCAGGCCGTCGATGGTGGTGGGGGCATCGGCCAGGGCTTCGAACAGGCCCAGCTCGTTGGCGGCGAAGAGGTGCTTGGCGGCCATGAAGCCCGACGCCAACCGCATGACTGGCTCCGGGCTCACCGCGGACCTCGACGCCGATGCCTGCGGTGCGGCGTCGGAGGATGCGTGCATCGCCATTGGTTCGTCCCTTCTCGTTCTCTCAGTGCCGATCCAGCTGTCGCCCCTGCGCTGCAGCGGGCACCGTCGATGATGTGCCGCCCCCGCGGCGGTGCCCATCCCAGATGCGCGGGAACCTCGTGCACCGCCATCCCAGAATCCTGGGGTCGCCGCCCGTACGGCACGGACGTACGATTCTCGGGTGAGCTCCGACCGGCTGCGGCAGACCCGTGCGGAGATCGTCCGTCTCGCTCGCCGCGGGCTCGACTGGGTCTCCTTCTCGACGCAGGTCACCGACGCGCTGCGGCAGGCCGTGCCCTTCGACCGCAGCTGTTGGCACACCGTCGATCCCGGCACGGTGCTGTTCACCGGCAGCCTCAACCAGAACGTCGCGTGCTCGGGCTCGTGGCTGGCCGAGCACGAGTACGTCGTCGAGGACGTGAACAAATGGTGGTTCCTCGCCCGCACCGACCGTCGGGCCGGCGCCATCAGCCTCGCCACCCATGGCGACCTGTCCCGCAGCGCCCGTCACCAGTCGCACGAGGCCTACGGCATCGGCGACGAGCTGCGGGGCTCGTTCGTGGTGGACGGCACCTACTGGGCAGCGGCGGGCTTTCTCCGCGACGAGGCCGGCCCGTGGTTCACCAACGACGACGTCCGCTTCCTGGCATCGCTCTCACAGCCGATCGCCGAGGGCTTTCGTCGGGCGCTGCTGGTGATGGCGACGACCGCGGAATCCCCTTCCCACGACGGCCCGGGAGTGGTGGTCTTCGACGACCAGGGTAACGCCGAGTCGATCTCACCGGCCGCCGAGCGCTGGATCGACCAGCTGGTGGAGCTGCCTCCGCCTCGCGCCCCGGCCGATTCGAAGATCGTCCAGATGGTGGCGACCCGGGCTCGTGCCGGGTCCGCCGGTCAGGATCCCCTCGAGCTGACGGCTCGGTGCCGGGCGCAGACGAGCACCGGCTCGTGGTTGCTGGTCTACGGCACCCGGCTCTCCGGCGGGGATGGCGGGCGCACGGCGGTCATCATCCAGCCGGCGCCGGTCACCGAGGTGGCACCGCTCGTGGCCCTCGCCTACGGGCTGTCGGAGCGAGAGTGCCAGGTGGCCCGGCTGTGCATGCAGGGCCAGTCCACCAAGCAGATGGCCCAGGCCCTCGCCGTGTCCCCGTACACGGTTCAGGACCATCTGAAGTCCATCTTCGAGAAGACGGGGGTGCGGACCCGAGGCGAGCTCGTGGGCCAGGTCTTCCTCCAGCACTACGTGCCGCGGTGGGAGGACCTGTCCGAGGTTCCATCGGGTTGGACAGCCAAGGAGACGGCCAGGGCATAGGCAAATGGAGCGAGGATCCGGTCTCGGTGTCCTGCACACGACGTAGTGTCGTTGGACGACGAAGGAGGACCCATGGCCGACCCGGTCCCCGAGGGGTTCGCAGACCGCATCGTGCCCTATCTCATGGTCGACGGTGCGGCCGACGCCATCGAGTTCTACGGGCGGGCCTTCGAAGCCGAGGAGCGCTACCGGATGGCGATGCCCGACGGCACGATCGGCCATGCCGAGATCGTCATCGGTGGTGCGGTCGTGTACCTGGCGGATGCGCCCGATGACATGCCCGGCCAAGCCGGCAACCCGAAGAAGCTGGGCGGCACGAGCGTGCTGCTCCACCGCTACGTGGTGGACGTGGACGCCGTGGTGGCCCAGGCGGAAGCGGCCGGAGCAACCGTGCTGCGGGCGCCGGAAGACCAGTTCTATGGTGACCATGCCGCGGTGGTCGCCGATCCGTGGGGCCACCAGTGGTCCCTGCACACCCACCTCCGTGACGTGAGCCCCGAAGAGATGGCCGAAGTGATGCGGCAAGCCGAGGGCTGAGGTGCGGCGCCGCCGTCATCGGCCCGGCCCCCTTCGCCCACTGTGACTCGCCGGGGCCTCAGTAACCCAGAGCGGGATCGACCAGGCCGACCAGCTCCTGTCCCCGGCGGTAGCGATCGACGTTCTGGCGAACACGCTCAGCGAGCAGCGGCGCGGCCATCTCGGTGGTGTTGGCCACGTGGGGCGTGATCAGGCAGTTGTCGAGACGCCACAGCGGGTGGGCCGCCGGCAACGGCTCGGGCTCGGTGACGTCGAGGGCGGCCCCGCCGATGGCCCGCTGCTCGAGGGCGGTGACCAGCGCGCCAGTGTCGACGTGGGCTCCCCTGGCCACGTTCACCAGCCAGGCGTCGCCGTCCATGCGATCGAGCTCCTCGGCGGCCACGATGCCGGCAGTCTCGGTGGTCAGCGCCAAGGTGAGCACCACCAGGCTGGCGCCGGGCAGCACCTCGTGGAGCTGGGCCGGCCCCACCACCTGCCGGGCCCCGGCGATCGGTGCCACGTGGCGCCGGACGACGGTGGCATCCACCCCGAAGGGGCCCAGCAGCGACAGCAAGGCTCGGGTGATGCCGCCCCCGCCCACGATGGTGACGCTGGCTCCCATCAGCCGCTTCCCGGCCTCGGGGCCCCACTCCCGGGCCCGGGCGCGAGCAGGCAGAGCGCGCAGGCCGGCCAGCCCCAGGGCCAGGGCGTGCTCGGCCACCGGCTCGGCGTAGGCGCCTTTGGCGCTGGTCCACGTGCGGCCGTCGCCGAGTAGCTCCTGGAACCGGTCGACCCCGGCAAAGGGCAGCTGCACCCATTGCACGCCCGGGGCCCCTTCCAACAACTCGGCCAGGGCACCGGCGTCGAAGGGATCGGTCCACACCAGGGCCTCGGCGTCACCCGGCTCCACCAGCCGGCCACCTCCATCGACGACGGCGGTGGCCAGGGTGGGAACCCACGCGGGGGCGAGGGCGCAGGCGAGAGGACTGGTGACCACGGCGTCCCCCCTCACGACTCTCCTCCCACGGCTCCGACCGGCTCGCTTGTGTTGCCCCCGGCCGCCCATGGCAAACCCGAGCACCTAGCCTCGGGGGGTGCGGACTGGGACCGGTGACCATGGGTGGACGCGAGTCCTCGCGGGCCTCACCGCCATCGTCCTCACCGCCGGCGTGGTGAGCGCCGTGGCCATGGACCGGGGTGCCGGTTCGCCGCCGCTCGAGACGACGTCGGAATCCGACGCTCCCCAACCGCATCCCGACGGCGGCCGGCAGGCCGCCGGCCCCTCGACCACCACCACCCAGCCCCTTCCGCCCGACCGTGACGTGTCGGCCTACCGGGGGCTGGGCGCCTGGGTCGACGCCTTCGACTACGGCCCCGCCTACCACCGCCCCCGCGAGGGGCCGCTCCTGGTTCCCGACGACCTCGACGACATGGCCGCTCGGGGGGTGGGCACGGTGTTCCTGCAGGCCGCCCGCCTCGACGAACGATCACCCGAGGGCATCGTCGACCGGGCACTGGTCGCCGCCTTCTTGGAGCGAGCCCACGAGAACGGCATGCAGGTGGTGGGTTGGTACCTGCCCAAGTTCGCCGACCTGGAGGCCGACCTCGCCAATCTGCGCCTGATCCGCGACTTCGACGTCGAGGGCCACCGCTTCGACGGCATCGCCGTCGACATCGAGTACCGCAAAGACGTGCCCGACCATGCCGAGCGCAACCGCCGCCTGGTCGACCTGTCCCGCCGTCTCCGGGAGGAGAGCGGTGGCCAGGCTCTGGGCGCCATCGTGTACCCACCCGTGCTGTTCGAGGAGATCCGCCCCGGATTCTGGCCCGACTTCCCGTGGACGGAGCTGGCCGAGAGCTACGACGTGTGGCTGCCGATGGTGTACTGGACCGAGATCGCCAGGGAGGCCCCCCTCTACGGCGACGGCTACCGCTACACCGAGGCGGGCATCCGGACCCTCATGGCCCACCTGGCGGGCGGCTCCGCCCTGGTCCACGCCGTCGGTGGCGTGGCCGACACGTCCACCGTCAGCGACTTCGAGGGCTTCCTCCGCGCCGTCAGCGAGGCCGGCGCCCTCGGCTTCTCGATGTACGACTACCGCACCACGTCCGACGCCGGATGGGGCCTGTTGGCACCGCCAGCGCCCGGGTCGGGGTAGTCGGGCAACTGCAGCGTCACGGTCCCCATACCGCCCCGCCGGTGGCCCCGAACAACAAGGGATGAGCCGGCTCTTTCGCTACGCCGGCGTGGCGGCCGTCACCGTGCTCTGGGTGAGCCTCGGCGCCGGCACGCTGCTCACCGGGTTCGACCTCCTCGGCGAGCGCCCGCTCAGCTACCTGGGAAGCCAGGACCGGTCTGCCGTGCTGTTCAGCGGCGGGCTGCTCGTGGGCGCGCTGGCCCTGGTGGCGTTCCACCGCCATCTCCGGGCCCGCTATCGCGTCACCGCCCTGTTCTCGGCGGCCATGCTGGCCGGCCTGGCGGGACAGGCGGTCGCCGCCCTGGTGCCCATCGCCGGCGATGGGCCCGGGCACCGGGTGCACACGACGGCTGCGCTGGTGCTCGGCGCCTCGTTGCCCCTGCTGATGTGGCGCTTCGCCGCCAGCCAACCCGCGGGCTGGTGGCGGCGCCTGTGCTACGGGCTGTTCTGGTCGGAGGCGGCGGCGGTGGCCGTGGGCTTGCACCTCTCGGACCGGATGGTCGCCCCTCTGGCCGAGATCCTGCCGGCAGCGGTGTTCCACCTATGGATCGTGGCCGTCACCGTGTTCGACGCCGAGGTGCCCCCGGCCACCGCGGCGACGGCGGGTCGGGCTTCCGGGCTATCGGCGGGTCAGCCCTTGTCGCCGCACTCGCAGTAGGGCGTGGGCTCGTTGCAGCCGTCACAGACCACCCGGCCTTCCTCGTTGTTGTGGACGCCGTGACCGCACTTCTCGCAGACGCTGCCCTCAGGGATGTTGGTCATGGAGAGGTCCTTTCGCTCGGATCCGCTGTTCGACGTAGCTACCCAGGATGGCCTGCGAGCACTGATCGCCGACCTCGCAGGAGGCGGTGATCAGGCGGCCCGGTCGACCACCGTCTCGACCAGCGTGCGCTGCAGCTCCGGGGGGAACTCACTGCCGGGATTCAGGAACATGAGACGGCTCGCCGCCTCGCCGTCGAACACCACCACCAGGTCCTGGAAGATCGGCACCTCCAGGCCCTCGAGGTCGATGGTGACGTTGACCCGCCAGGCGAGGGTCTGCTCTCCCAGCTCGGGGAACTCGAGGGGGGACACCTCCACCGGCCCCGGTACGCCCCCCTCGGGAGCGCTGCGGACAGCGTCCTCCTCGAACGCCTCGGTGGCGCACTGCTGGAACTCCGGGCCGGCGAGGGCGGCGGCGAGCTCCTGCGCCTGCGCCTCCGGCATGTACTCCACGGTGGAACGGACCTGGGTGGCAAGGTCACGCACGAACGTCGGGGAGGTGGCGATGCCGAGGGGCTGTTCCGGGCCCTCGACGCCCAGGCAGCTGGTCAGGTCCTGCCACGTGGCCTCCAGTTCCAGCCCTTCCTCCGGAGGCTGCTCTCTCCATCCTTCCGGGAGGTCCTCCATGCGAAGGATGGCCGCCTCGGCCTGTGCGGCTCTCTCCGGGTCGGTCGACTGGCGATCCGCCGCCTCGTCACCGCTCGCTGGTGCAGTCGTCTCCGTGGTGCCCCTGGCCGCTGTCGTCGTGGTCGTGCCGGCACCCTCGGCACCGTCGTCGCCCTCCCCGCAACCGGCGACGAGAACGGTGGCGATGAGAAGGAACCCGAGCGCTCGATGCCGTTGCACCTGGCCACTATCGCAGGGTGGGCACAGCACCATCAACGTCCCTATCTGCCACGGATGTCCGTGCCGCTCTCGTCACCGGTGACGAACAGGTGCTTGTGGTCCTCGGACGTGGGGAACTGGCCCGGCTTGAAGTACCACTCGTCGAGGACCTGTTGGCGGAAGATCAAGGTGGTGTCCGGGTAGTACAGGGGCAGGATGGGGATGTCCTCGGCCACCATCGTCTGCATGTCCGCCACGATGGCCTGGCGTGCCTCCTCGTCGAAGGTCGAGCGCTGCTGCTCGGCCAGCTCGTCGAAGGCGGGGTTGACGTAGTTGGTGGCCCCCGTGAGCGACGGCGGGACCCTCGACGAGAAGATCCGGCGGAGCACGTCGGGGTCGGCGTTGGGCCCTCCCGGTGCGGGGCCGGGGAAGGGCAGTACCACCATGTCGTAGCCACCGAAGAGCTTGTTGCCGAACAGCTCGGGGCCGATCTCGACCGGCGTCGACCTGAGCTCGACGCCGATCTCCCGCAGGGCGGCGATCAGGATCTCGCCCAGTTCGACCTGGGCGTTGTCGAATCGCAGCTCGAAGCTCAGCGGGGCGCCGGTGGCATCCTGGCGGATGCCTCCGCTGCCCTGCCGGTAGCCGGCGCTGTCGAGGAGGGCGTTGGCGGCGGCCAGGTCGAACCCGTACTGGGGCACCGGGGTGAAGAACTCGTTCTCCGGACTGAGGAACCCGGGATTGCCGGGAAGGCCCCGGCCGCCAGCCAGGCGCGTCACCAGATCGTCCTGGTCGATCGCCATGGCGCAGGCATGGCGGAACCTCGGATCGGAGAGCGCGCCCTCCTTGCCCAGGTTCCAGTACAGGAGCTGGGCCCAGGTGCCCTGCTGGGTGATCATGTCGTAGGCCTCATCGCCCTCGAACGGCGCCAGGATGTCGGGCCGGAGCCCGAAGCCGCGAGCGGCGTCGGTGGCGCCCGAGAGCAGGGCAGAGAAGGGGTCGTCGATGGCGTTCATCTCGATGCGCTGCACGTAGGGGGCGCCGAGGAAGTAGTCGTCCCGGGCCGTGTAGAGCAGCGGTCCCCCGTCGCCACCGTACGACTCGAGGCGGTAGGGCCCCGAACCGACGAGGACGGCGACGTCGATGGCCCGGCCGGGGTCGTCGATGGACGACCACACGTGCCGAGGGATGATGGGCAGGACCCCAGCCACCTGCTCGAGGAAGGTGACGAGCGGCCGCTCGAGGGTGACCTCAACCGCTCTGGAACCCGTTGCCCTCACCCCGGCGACGCCCTGTGGAGCCTGCACGAGCACCGCTGGGGACAGGACCTCCTGGGCGGCGTAGTACTCGAAGGTGAACACCACGTCCTCGACCGTGAGCGCCTCACCGTCGCTCCACATCACGCCGTCGCGCAGCTGGAAGGTGTAGGTCAGGTGGTCGTCCGAGCTGGTGACGCTCTCCGCCAGCCACGGCAGCAACTCCCCCGTGCCGTCCTTCCACAGCAGGGTGTCGTAGAGGAGGATCATCTGGCTGTAGCCGGGACCACCGTTGGCGGCAAAGGGGGTGGGAAAGCCCAGGGCGGCGTCGGGCAGGCGAACCGTGGCTCGCCCCGCCGGCGTCCCACC
>JAHWKL010000088.1 GCA_019347915.1 Actinomycetota bacterium | reverse complement strand
AGGGCTCGCAGGTCGTCGAGCCGTTCCTGGCTGCTGGCCGCCAGGCGCGACAGCTGCGCGGCCTGCCGGTCGACGTCGCGCAGGACGTGGCCGACCACGTCGTGGCTGACGACGGAGAGCACCTCGTTGCGTGCGGGACGGTCGAGGCGGCCGTCGGACTCGGCAATGCCCAGCAGGATCTTGAGGTTGACCTCGCGGTCGGAGATGTCCACGCCGGCCGAGTTGTCAATGGCGTCGGTGTTGATGCGCCCGCCCCGCCGGGCGTACTCGACCCGGGCCCGCTGGGTGAATGCCAGGTTGGCGCCCTCCCCCACCACCCGGGCCCGGATGCTCGCGCCCTCCACACGGACCTCACTGTTGCTCCTGTCGTCCAGCTGCTGGTCCGGTTCGGTGCCTGCTCGCACGAACGTCCCGATGCCCCCGGTGAAGAGGAGGTCGACGGGTGCCTGGAGGATGGCCCTGATCAGCTCCGCCGCCGTCAGCGCTTCGGCGTCCACCCGCAAGGCGGCGCGTGCCTGGTCGCTCAGGGCGATGTGCTTCTCCAGCCGGGACCACACGCCGCCTCCAGCGCTGAGCACTGAGCGGTCGTAGTCCTGCCATGACGAGCCCGGCAAGGCGTACAGCCGGGCCCGCTCGCGGTAGGAGGCAAGGGGGTCGGCAGCGGGGTCGACGAAGATGTCGCGGTGGTCGAACGCGGCCACCAGCCGGATCCGGTCAGACCGGAGCATGGCGTTGCCGAACACGTCGCCCGACATGTCCCCGATCCCCACGACCGTCACCGAGTCGGTTCGGAGGTCGACGTCGAGGTCGGCGAAGTGGTGGGTGACGGAGACCCATGCCCCTCGGGCGGTGATCCCCAGTCGCTTGTGGTCGTAGCCGCTGGACCCGCCCGAGGCGAAGCCGTCGCCCAGCCAGAAGCCTTTGAGGGTGCTGATGCGGTTGGCGCAATCGGAGAAGGCGGCCGTGCCCTTGTCGGCGGCGACGACGAGGTAGGGGTCGTCTCCGTCACTTCGGCCGGGAACGGGCACCACCTCGTCGCCGACGACGTTGTCGGTGACGTCGAGCAGGCACGAGACGAAGGTCTCGTAGGCGTCCTTCACCGACACCTCGGCTGGGCGCTTGACGATGAAACCCCCCTTGGCGCCGGTGGGCACGATCAGCGCGTTCTTCAGCACTTGGGCTCGCATGAGGTCGAGCACCTCGCTCCGGTAGTCGTCGGGCCGGTCGCTCCAGCGGATGCCGCCCCGGGCCACGGGCCCCCACCGCAGATGGACGCCCTCGACCGAGGGCCCGTGGACGAAGATCTCCCGGTACGGCACCGGGCGAGGGACGTCAGGCACGGCGTGGCTGTCCAGCTTCAACGTCAGGTGCAGCGGCGGGACGCCGCCGAGGTAGCGGTTGGTGCGCAAGGTGGCGTCGACCAGCGCCAGGAAGCCACGCAGGATGCGATCGTGGTCGAGGCGCGCCACGCCGTCGCAAGCTGCGACCAACCGTTGCCGGAGCTGGGCGACGTCGTGGGGGGACATGTCCTCCGCAGCATCGAATCGAGCGGCGAACAGCTCCACCAGCCCGGCGGCGATCGGGGCGTTGTCGACCAGGACCTGGTTGACGTAGCTGGTGGTGAAGGCGGTGCCCACCTGGCTGCGATAGCGACGGTAGGCCCGCAGTACCGCCACGTCGTGCCATGACAGGGGCGAGTGGAGCACCAGCCGGTTCAGCGAGTCCACCTCGGCCCGGCCGTGCCACAGCGCGAGCGCGGCCTGAGCCAGGCGGGGCCCGTCCCCGGCCACGTCCAGCTCGCCGCCGGTCGGGTCGGTGACCTGGAAGTCGTGGAGGTGCACGGTGTGCTCACCGCTTCCCAGGGCGTGGGGCCGGTCCTCGACGGCCCAGAGACCCAGGCTCTCGAGGATGGGCACGAAGCGTGACAACTCGATGCCGTCCTGCCCGCTGGTGAAGATCTTCAGGCGGGCGTAACCCCGGCCGTCGGCGTCGTCGGCCAGGACGACCAGGATGCCGGTCTCGGTCTGCTCCAGCGCGTCCAGCCCCAGCACGTCGTCGACTGCCTGGTGAGGGGAGATGACGTCGCGGTAGGCGACCGGGAACCAATCGGCCCAGGCCTGGAAGAGACGGCGACCCCGCTGTTCTCCTGTTCGGGCGACGAGTGCCGAGGCGAGCTCCTGGTCCCAGGTGCGACACAGAAGCCGGAGCTCGCGCCCGACGGCGTCGAGGGGCTGGTCCGGGAGGTCACCGGGAACGTGTACCAGCAGGCGCAGAATGGCCTCCGGACGGTCCCCCAGGATGACGTCCGTGTCGATGCGGTCGCCGTCGAGCTGAGCCATCAAGAACCGCTCGACCCGGCCCCGCAGCGCGGCGTTGTACAGCTCCGCCGGCACCGACAGCAACACCGACAACGTGCGGCTGGCCGGCTGCACCTGCAGCAGCGCCCAGACGTCGTGCTGCTCCTCGGCCGCCAGCAGCTCGAGCAGCCTCTGGCGCAGCGAGGGGACGTCGGCCTGGAAAAGCTCGTCCTTGGGGAGCACTTGAAAGAGCGACGTGAGGGTGAGCTCGTCCTGGCTACCCTCGACCACGTCCTCCGACTCGAGGATGCGGCGAAGCTTGAAGCGGAGGACCGGCGTGATCGAGGCCGGTTCGGCGTCGGCCTTGCGGGTGAAGACACCGACCAGGCGGAACAGGCCCGTGACCTCCGAGTCCGAGCCGACCAGGACCACGTCCACGGCGTGCATGGGGACTTGGCGGTACACCGTGCTGATCTGAGAAGTCGGAGCGATGCGCAGCAGTGGGCCGGGGAGTCGTTCGCCGGGAGCGAGCCTGCGGAGCACCGCGTCAGGACGGCGCAGAACCCCCAGGGCGTCCTCCACCAGGTCGCCTTCGGCCATCCGGCAACATCCGGCCAAAACGAAGTGGCCGTCGAGGAGCCACTCCAGGAGGTCGGCGGCCTCGACGATCTCCTCCGCAGAGAATGGCCCCGCCGCCCATGACCGAGCCTGGGCCGCCACCTCGGCGACCGCCCGGCACATGGCCGCGTAGTCCCCCGTCGCCGCGAACACGTCGCCGAGGACAGCCTGGATGGCATCGATCAGTTGCAAGCCGGCCTCCCCCTCGACGGTGCCAGCCAGCTCCATCTGGAGGAGCGACTCACGGTGGTCGGCACCCCGGGCGGGCAGGACGGCTGCGAGCCGTCCGCTGGCGTCGCGTTCGGCTCCGTAGACCGGGTGGATCTCCCGGATGACCTTGTGACCCAGGCGGTGCAACTCCTCCTTGACCGTTGTCACGATGAACTGGCGGTCTTCGCAGCTCACCTCGACCACGGTGCCGCCGGGGTGCCCGCCGTCGAGCGTCACCTCCGGCCGGCTCAGCCGCACTCCGATCCGGCCGGGTTGCCGCCCGTCCACGAAGGAGAAGACGGCCGCCACGGCCGATGCGACCCCGGTCGCATCGGCCGTGGCCAGTTGTGCCGGCGGCACCCGTCGGAGCACGCTGCGGGCGAAGTCAGTGAGCGGGCCGGGTTGGGCCTCCGCCGGGGCGAGAACGTCGAGCACCGGCGCCGCCGCCACTTCGAAGACGGAGTCGTCACTCACCGGTGGCCGAGTCGCCCCCGCCGTCCGTCTGCCCACGGTCCTCCCGTCGACTGGCCCAGGAAGACGAGCGTACCGGTACGGGTGCTATGGAATGATGTTCTGGTTCAACCGGAATACGTTGCTGGGATCGTAGGTGCGTTTGAGTGCCTGGAGGCGCCGGAACTTGTCATCTCCGTAGGCTTGGCGGACACGCCGCTGACCCTCTTCCATCAAGAAGTTGACATAGACACTGGTGTGGTGCGGCGCCAGCGCTGACCAGTAGTCACGAGCCCACTGCCGTTGTTCGTCGAAGCCGTGGCCCGTCTCGCTGTTCCCGTTGATGTTGAAGGTGAACCCGGCGTTGCGTCCGTTGAACGCCGTCGCACTCTCTTCCACTCTGGCGACGGCGCCGCCCATCTGCCACAAGGCCACGCTGGCGATGGGCGAGGTGATGCGCCGGCCGTAATCGACCATCACTTCGAGTACCTCGTCGGTCAGCTCGGCCACGTCGCAAGAACGGACGTAGTACCAGCACCCGTGTCGGAACGACGGGTCGAACATCTTCTGGTGGACCACGTAGCGCTTCGGCATGCACAGGTCCAGGAGAGGGGAACCGAACTGCTTGAGCGGAGCGAGCACGCGCTCGCCGTCGTCGACGGGCCCGACGTAGCAGGCCGCCACTGCGAGGACCAGCTTGCCGACCAGATCGGGAGGGACGACGGGAAGCGCCGGCATCCTGCGCTGCACCACGATGGTCATGAGCTCGTCGGGACAGTCGGCGATCCAATCCCGGTAGAAGCGCAGTACCCCCGGGGCATCGTCCACCGACCAAAAGACCGGTCCGCCCACCACTTCGGGACCGACCGGGTTGAGACGGAACTCGAACTCCGTCACGATGCCGAAGTTGCCGCCTCCACCGCGAACACCCCAAAAGAGGTCGGGGTTCTCGTCCTCACTGGCCTTCACCAGGTCACCTTCGGCCGTGACCATGTCGACCGAGAGGAGTTGGTCGATGGTCAGACCGTACTTGCGCATGATCCATCCGATGCCGCCCCCGAGGGTGAGACCGGCGAGCCCGGTGTGGGTGACGATGCCCGCGGGGACGGCCATCCCGAACGCCTGCGTCTCGTGGTCCAGATCCCCGAGGAGGACCCCGGCTTGGGCGCGGACCCTGCCTGCGCCCGGGTCCACACGGATGCCCTTCATCAGTCCGAGGTCGATGACCATGCCGTCGTCGCACACCGACAGGCCGGGGAAGCTGTGTCCGCCCGCTCGGACCGCCACCAACAGCTCCTGCTCACGGGCGAAGCGGACGGCGCCACGAACGTCGGCGACGCCAGCGCAACGGGCGATGACGCCCGGGCGACGGTCGATGGAACCGTTCCACACCTTGCGGTGCTCGTTGTAGTTCCCGTCCTGGGGCGCCACGACCTCGCCCCGGAATGACGCTCGCAACTCGGCGATGGTGTCGGGGTCGGGCCCTGTCCCCTCCGCCAGGGCGTTCATGGCAATGCCCGCCGTGTCGTCAGCACCGCGGCACAAGCGGTTGCCGTCCCGCTACGCCTCATAGCGATCCTCCTCATTCGTCCACACCGCCGCGACGTCACCTCGGCACTGCCGACCACTGCCGACCACTGCCAGGAGCATGGCGGGCTGGTTGTCCCGAGGGCCAGGGACAATGTCCCGAATTGGCGGGGGATCTTCCGGACCGCCACTTCTCGGACCGGGAAACGGGGGCCGGCGCCGCGCCGACCCCCGTTGCCGTGTCGTCACGCTACGGGAAGCAGCTCGACGGCTGGGGTGACACAGGGATGGTGGGAGGCCGCCCTTGCTCGCGGATGTCGGTGATGATCACCTCGGCGGCCTCGGTAGTGGACGGGTTCGTCAACGTATGGATGTCCCTGGAGATCTGGACATGGCTGGGACTGGTGGAGCCGGGGTCGAAGAAGCCGGTGCCGGCCGGGAACGTTCCCCGGAGGGTGCAGTCGGTCTCGTAGACCACAACCGTGCCTGTCCGGACCGACACGAAGTGAGGGCCGGGGTGATAGTGCCATGGGGTGTGACCGCCCGGCGCCACGGTGATGTGAGTGGTGATCACGTTGGCATCATCCCTCACGTTGATGCGAATGGGGCCCTCGACCGCGACGTTGCTCTCGACCACCGGAGTGAGGCCGTGTCCGCCGGGACCGTGGGCTGATGCCGTGCCTGGCCAGCTCACCAGCACACTCGCCACCACCGCGGTCACGATGGCCCCCGCCACCCATCGAAGCTTGTGCCATTCTCGTGCACGCCGGAAAGCGGGCAGTGTTCCTCCGTTCAGATACCTGGGCATTTCTGTCACCTTTCTTGGTCGTCCACGACTTCGGTGTCCGAGGTGGTTCGCGGTCGTTTCCCCTTCTGGGCCACGAACCTCATGGCCATCTCTTCGCTCATGACCTCCTCCGCCCATGAGCGCCAGATCGCCCGCTGATCGGGGAAGGTTTGGGTTGGCAATTCGCCAGACGGCACCTCGAACCGAGGTTTACGTGAGGTCGACCTCCCAAACCGCGCCTTCCTCCCCGCGGTAGCGGCAGTACGTCCCCGTGACGATCGTCCGCTCGAAGTGGGAGGCCACCTCGGGCGTCACCGCCTCGAGCTTTCTGATGGCGTCGTGGATGCGCGCCGCTACCGCCTTGCGAGCACGTTCCGCTGGATGGTTGGCGAACTGGCGGTGACGTCCTCCCAAACCCGTCACCCGACTGACCTCCTCCAGCAGCGCCTCGCGCTCTGCTGACAGCCGGGCCGTACGTTCCAGGTCCTGGTGCCGTGACGCCTCTTCCAGGTCATCGTCGAGGTCCACCAACCGTCGCCGGTACGACGTCAACGCCTGCCGGTCGACGACGTCGCCCGCCAGCTGCGGACGGCCGGGGGCCTCGAACAGCTCGAGGACGTGGACTTCTGCCCCGCCTCTGCGGACCAAAATGGCGATGTCCGCCAATCCTTTGACGTGGGGGACGGTGACCTCGCGCCCACCGTGGGTGATGTGCCAGACGGTGCCGCGGCGGCGAAGAGACGACACCGCACCCGCTGACGGGCGAGCATCCAAGTGGCGTCGGCCCTCGGCGTACCAGGCGGCCGCCCCCAAGCGCTCGTAGGTGGCGCATGCCTGCTCGAGCAGCGACCGGGCGGTGTCCGTCTGGCCGAGGGCCGCCGCCAGCAGGCCGGCGGTGTGGGCGTGGCTCCCGGCGAAGGCGACGACGGCGCCGTTGACCCCACACGACCCGGCGAGTGGCAGGAGATCCTCCAACAACTGCGTGCACAGGGTGCGGTCGGCAAGAGCGATGGCTGCGTGGCTCAGTTCGTGCACGAACACCGACCACAGGTACGACCGGTCTGCTCGCCACGTACCCAGGTCGAGCACCATTCCGACGTGGTAGCGAGCTGCGTCGAGATCGCCAGCGCGAGCCAGGAAACCGGCGGCAACAGCGTGGGCATGGACCGGCGCCCCGCTCCAGTGCGTCACTGCCTCGGCAGCGAACGCACGCAGCTCGTCCGGGTCCGCTCGTGCTCGTGCCAGCTCCAACCGTTGCGACATGCGAACGTTGCCGACGTCGGGTTCACGGATGCGCTCGCCGAGGTCGGAGGCGGCGTCGATGCGCTCGGACGCCTCGTCGAGCCGGCCCCGCAACAACGCCACACAGGCGCGGCGGGTCTCGGCGGTGTACCGGTGCCGGGGCTGGTCGAGGCGATCGAGGATGCCGAGAGAGGACTCGACGGCGGCTTCGAAGGCGCTCGATCCGTGCTCGAGCAGGGCGTTGGCCAGGAGGAGAAGCCCTTCAGCCTCGCCTTCCTGGTCCCCGGCTCGCCGGGCGACGGCGACGATCTCCCGGGCGATCTCCGCCCGCGGTAGCTCGGCTCCTGGCGTCCAGAGCACGTCGTGGCGGGCGAGCAGGCAGGCCGCCAGCGTCGGTGGACTTCCTGTGCGCCGGCCCAGCTCCAGCGCACGCTCGCTCAATGGCCCGGCACGGGGACGGTCCTCCGGCACGGAGTGCTGCAGCTCGCGAGCGAGCACCGCAGTCAGCTGAGCCTCGAGGCACGGGTCGGTGCCGGCCACGATGGCCAGAGCGCTCTCCAGCTCGCGGACGATGTCGTCCCGCCTGGCCGCGAAGCGGGCGCCGAGATGGGCGACCGCGAGCGCAGCCCGCGTGATCCTGGCCGGGTCACCGCACCGGTCCGCTACGTCACGGGCCATTCGCAGCAGTCCCCTGGCGTCGACGGTCCTGCCGTTGCGGGCAAGGGCGTCGGCCTCAGCCACCAAGACGTCGCAGAGCTGCCGGTCCTCGATGACCGCCCCCGCGTCAGCCACCGCCGCCCGCAACCGTCGCAGGTGCGCCGCCGCCTCGCCGAAGGCCAGCGCCGCTCCATCGGCGGCCGCCGCCGCCAGTGCCCACCGAGCCGCCCTCTCCGTCCCGTCCAGGGGGATGGCGGCGGTGAAGTGGCGGGCCAGCTCCGATGGCGCCAGGTCACCAGCGCGCATCATGCGGTCCTCCAGGGCGGTGGCGACCGCGTGGTGCAGGGCCACCCGCCGAGCCGGCTCCATGAGGCCGAGGATCGTCTCCCGAAAGAGGTCGTGGGAGAAGCGCAGCTTGCTCTCAGAAGCGGCAAGGACGTTGGCGTCGAGCGCTGGACGGGTGGCGGCATCGACGTCCATGGTCGGCATGGCCAGCGTGCTGGCGATGACGTCGGGCATGAGATCGGTACCGACGACCGCGGCGACGTCCAGGACGTGCTGAGTGATGGTCGGGAGTCGGCGAATCCGGCGCTCGATGGCGTCGCGGACGGCGACGGGAATCTCTCCGGTTCTCACCGCCGTGCGTCCGACGAGCAGGGCCAGCTCTCGAACGAAGAACGGGTGACCGCCGGTGCGACGATGGACGAGATCTGTCGTTGCGGGATCGACCTCCCTCCCGGCGACACGCTGCACCAGGGCATGCACCGCCTCCCGGTCGAGACCCTCGACCTCTACATGGTTGCCGTGGGCGACCAGAGCTCCGAGGCGCTCGCGCACGGCCGGAGAGATCTCGTCGTGGCGGTAGGCACCGATGAGGCACACACTCGCTGGCTGCGGCGCCCGAGCCACGAAGTCGAGCATGGCGAGTGACGACTCGTCGGCCCATTGCAGGTCATCGAAGACGACCACGACGGGCCGCTCGGCGGCCAGCGCATCCAGCCACCGTGTGGTCGCGTCCAACAACAGCAATCGTGCCCGGTCGGAGCTCTGGCTCCGGGAGGCATCCCCGAACCCGGTGGCAATGGTGGCCAGCAACGGCGCCTCGTCGCCGGCCAACTGGCGGGCCCGGTCCGCTCCCACGGAGCGCACCAGTTGGGCCAGCACCTGGGCCCACGGCCAGTAGCCGGGGGCGCCCCCTTCGACGCACGTGCCCCACGCGACTCTGGCGCCCTGGCTGCTGGCGGTCGTGGCCGCCGCCCGCACCAGCGACGTCTTGCCGATGCCCGCCTGCCCGGCGACGAGCACGCTCGCCCGATCACCGCCGAGGGCGCGACTCACGACTGCGGCCAGGCCGCTGAGGACCTCGTCGCGACCGATGAGGTCATGGGCAGGTTGGTGGCTCACGCACCTATTCTCCACTAGGCGGGCCTGGCCGTCGCCTGGCGATGTGCCAGACCGCATCTTCCGCACCACCACCCTGACCTGGCGCCAATCCGGTCACCAGACCTGACCGGGAGGAAGACATGGCGTTCGATCCGATTCACTACAAGACCACGACCCGCCAGCAGTGGGAGGACGCGGCCGAGGCGTGGCACCGCTGGGGCCCCACGCTGGAGGCCTGGCTGGGCGAGGCGACCGAGCGGATGCTCGACGCTGCCGGGGTGGCCAACGGGAGCCGGGTGCTCGACGTCGCCGCCGGCGCCGGCGGTCAGACGCTCGCCGCCGCTCGGCGCGTGGGATCCACCGGCCACGTCCTCGCCACCGACATCTCCCCGAGCATTCTCACCTATGCCGCCAAGGCGGCAGCGGAAGCCGGGCTCACGAACGTCGAGACGGTGGAAGCCGATGGCGAACGGCTCGAGGACTTCGCGGCGTCGTCGTTCGACGCCGTCATCTCCCGGGTCGGCCTCATCTACTTCCCCGACCAGCAGCGAGCCCTTGCCGGCATGCGCCGCCTACTGCGCGATGGAGGCCGCCTCGCCGCCATCGTCTTCCGGCCGGGCCGGTTCTGGAAGTGCCGACGGCGAAGGGCCGGGAGCCCGTCCCCGTTCTGCGGGGATCCGGTTGGGCGGGCGCCGAGGCGGTCGCCGGACTCCCCCGCCGAGGAAAGCGACCCTTTCCCCGAACGGTCCGCTCCCGCCGTCCCCGAGGCGATGTCACGGCCCGTCCTCCGCGCCGCATCCATGAAGCTGGCCACCCAGG
>JAHWKL010000087.1 GCA_019347915.1 Actinomycetota bacterium | reverse complement strand
CGGTGCGGGCAACGTCGCCCCTCCGCTGCCACGGCAATCCCGTGCGCAGTTGCCCGGGGTCCGAGGGGTGCCGCCGGCGCCCGGCACGGGGACACAGGCCGACACCGGGCACGACCCGATATCCGGCATGGCTCCAGCCCCCGGTGGTCAGCGTGGCCGCCGTGGTCATCGCCTCCGGCTTCGGCCAGTTCGGCGCCGTGGCCGCCCTGGGCGACGTGGCCGCCGCTTTCGGCGAGGTCACCGAGGGGGCGTCGGTGGCCGAGCAGGCCGGGCTGTCGGGGACCGTGCTGGGGCTGGGCCTGGCCACCATCCGCCTGGCGTCGCTGGCCAGCCTGCCCCTCGCCGGCCTGGCCGACCGCCTCGGCCGCAAGACCGTGGTGCTGGGCCTGGCCGCCGCCGGCCTGGCGCTGACCGCCTTGGCCTCGCTCAGCCCCGGCTACTGGTGGTTCGTGGCCGTGTTCGCCCTCAGCCGTCCCTTCCTGAGCGCCACCACCGCGGTGGCCCAGGTCACCGCGGCCGAGCACACCGCCGCCCGCGACCGGGCGCGGGCGCTGGCCCTGGCCGCCGCCGGCTACGGGGTGGGCGCCGCCCTGGTGGCCGTGGTGCGGGGCGTGGCCGGCGACGCCCTCGGCTTCCGGGGACTGTTCGCCCTGGCCCTGGTTCCCCTCGTGCTGTTGCCGGTGCTGGCTCGGTGGATGTCCGAGCCCGACCGCTACCGCCGCCAGGAGGTTGCCGGCGCGCCGGCGCTACCGGTGCTGGGCGTGCTGCGGGGCGAGTGGGGCCGGCGCCTGCTGATCATGGCCGCCGTGGCCTTCGCCGTCGGCTTCATCACCGGTCCGGCCAACAGCTTCGTGTTCGTCTACGGCGAGAACGTCGTCGGGCTGTCGTCGGCGGCCACCGCCGTGCTCGTGGTGGCGGCCCTGCCGGCGGGCGTGGCCGGCCTGGTGCTGGGGCGCTGGGTGGCCGACCGATGGGGGCGCCGGCCCTGCGCCGTGGGCGGCCTGGTGGGCCTGGCCGCCGCCGCCGTCCTGGCCTACAGCGGCAGCGCGTCGGCGGCGGTGAGCGGGGCCCTCCTCAGCGTGGTGGCCGGCTACGGCCTGTCGCCGGCGCTCGCCGCCTTTGCCGCCGAGCTGTTCCCCACCTCGGTGCGGGCGACGGTGGCGGGCTGGCTGGTGGCCGCCGGCGTGGCCGGGGCGGTGGGCGGCCTGCTCGCCTTCGGCGCCCTGGCCGACCTGTTCGGGCGGTTCGCCCCCGCCGCCGTCGTCGTGGCCGCGCCGGCGCTGCTGGCCACCCTCGCCTTCGCCGGCCTCCCGGAGACCAAGGGCTTGGAGCTCGACACCAACGGCGTGGCCAGCTCGCAGCCTCGCTGAGCGACGGCCAGCGACCAGCGCTGCCGGACGCACCATGCTTTTCCTGGTTCACTACATGCACCATGCCGCCGAAGCGACCGGAGCCGACAGGAGGAGAGGCTCGCACGCTCGCCCTGGCCTGGGGCGCCAGTGTCGTCGCCCTCACTGCCGCCGGTCGCTTCGGGCGACGGGCAGCACTTCGAGGCTCGACCTCGGGCCTGGCCGCATCGGGCCTCGCCACCCTGCTGGGCGTGATCACCGGAAGGCGGCACGTGGTTCCGGCGACGACGGCGGCGGCCGTGGCCTTCACCGCCGGTGCTTCCCTCGAGCTTCCTCGAGCCGGCATTCCCCTGGCCGCCGTCACCACGGCGCTCCTGCGGCGCACGCCTTCCTCGACCCGCCGGGCGACGTCGGTGCTCGCCGCTGCCGGTGGCGGTGCCGTTGCCCTCGGCAGCCACCGGCTCTGGCCCGTCGCTCCGCGCTCGCCCGCCGACCGACGTCCGGCGGGGGCCGAGCGCCGCCACCGTTCCGCGCCGGATGGGGAAGGCCTCACGGTGGTGGTCAACCCGGGTGCCGGCTCAGGGGTCGGAGAGGGACCGCTCCAGCGCCTGGCCGAAGCGCTGCCCCGAGCCCGGCTCGTGGAGCTGGAGGAAGGCGACGACCTGGAGCAGGCATTGCGAGACGCGGCATCGAGCGGCTGGGCCCTGGGCATCGTCGGAGGCGACGGCTCCGTCAACACCGCCGCCGGCATCGCTCATGCCGAGGGGATCCCACTGTTCGCCGTGCCCGGGGGCACCCTCAACCACTTCGCCCGCGACGTCGGCCTCGACTCGGTCGACGATGCCGTCGCCGCCCTGGCCGCCGGGGAAGCGCTGGCCGTGGACGTGGCCACCATCGACGGCCGCCTCTTCTTGAACACCGCCAGCTTCGGGGGCTACGTGGAGCTGGTGGACGCCCGCGAACGCCTGGAAGGTCGTCTCGGCAAGTGGCCGGCCATGGTCGTCGCCCTGGTGCAGGTCCTACGCCGCTCCTCCCCGACGGAGGTGGAGCTCGACGGCCGCTACCGAAAGCTGTGGATGATCTTCGTGGGCAACTGCACCTACCACCCCCACGGCTTCGCCCCGAGCTGGCGCACCCGCCTCGACGACGGCCACCTCGACGTCCGGCTGGTGGACGCGGCCGCGCCGGGGGCGCGCCTGCGTCTCATCGCCGCCGTGCTCACCGGGCGCCTCGGCCGCTGCCGGATGTACGAGGAGGTGCGGGTGGGCGAGCTCGCCGTCCGGCGCCTCGACGAGGATCGCGGCCTGGCCCGGGACGGCGAGACCTTCGATGGCTCGGCCGAGTTCACCATCACCAAGTGCGCGGAGCCGCTGCTCGTCTACGCGCCGCACTGAAGACCCGCTGGCGCTGGCTCGTGCTAGTGCGACGCCCCCGGCAGCACCCGGTAGGCGTCGTACACCGACTCGATGCGCCGGATGGTGGTGATGAGCGACTCCAGGTGGGAGGGGTCAGCCAGCTCGAAGTCGAAGCGCATGCGGGAGATGCGGTCGGTGCCGGTCTGGCTGGTGCAGGACAGGATGTTGAGCTGGTGGTCGGCGAGGGTGGCCGACACGTCACGCAGCAGCTTCGAGCGGTCGAGGGCCTTGACCTCGATGGACGCCACGAAGGTGTCGCCGGCGCGGTGGCGGTCCCAGTCGACCTCGATGATGCGGTCGTGCTGGCCCGACGCCAGGGAGACGGCGTTGGCGCAGTCGGCCCGGTGGACGGTGACGCCCCGGCCCCGGGTCACGAAGCCGATGATCTCGTCGCCCGGCACCGGCGTGCAGCACCGCGACAGCCGCACCATGACGTCGTCGAGGCCCTCCACGTGCACGCCGGCGGTGGGACGCCGGCGCCGGCGGGGCGACCGGGCGGTGACCGGCAGTTGCTCCTCGCCCTCGCCGCTGCGCAGGAGCCGGGCGACCCGCTGGGCCGCCGAGGCGGCGGACAGGTGGTGCTCGCCGATGGCCACGTGGAGGCCGTCGACGTCGGCGAAGCCGGCGGACTCAGCCACCTCCTCCAGCACCGGCGACGACGCCAGCTTCTGGACGGGCAGGCCCTCCCGCCGCAGCGCCTTGGCCAGCTCCTCCCGGCCCGCCTCCATGGCGTCCTCTCGCCGCTCGCGGGAGAACCAGTGGCGGATCTTGTTCCGGGCCCGGGGGGTGACGGCGATCTTCAGCCAGTCGCGGGAGGGGGCGGGGTCGACCTTGGTGGTGAGGATCTCGACCGTCTCCCCGGAGTGGAGGCGCGAGTCGAGGGGCTGGAGCCGGCCGTTCACGCGAGCCCCGATGCAGGCGTGGCCCACCTCGGTGTGGATGGCGTAGGCGAAGTCGATGGGTGTGGCCCCGTCGGGCAGCGTCACCACCTTGCCCTTGGGCGTGAAGACGAAGACCTCGTCGTGCTCGAGGTCGACCTTGAGCGTCTCCATGAACTCCTGGGGATCGCTCGTCTCCGACTGCCAGTCGACGAGGTGGTTCAGCCAGGCGATGTCGGTGGCGGTGAGCTCGTCCTTGTAGGCCCAGTGGGCGGCGACGCCGAACTCCGACCGCCGGTGCATCTCCCGGGTGCGGATCTGCACCTCGAGGGGTTTGCCCTGCGGACCCACCACCGTGGTGTGCAGCGACTGGTAGAGGTTGAACTTGGGCATGGCGATGTAGTCCTTGATGCGCCCCTGCACCGGCTTCCAGGTGGCGTGGATGGAGCCCAGGGCGGCGTAGCAATCCTCGACCCGATCGACCACCACCCGGATCCCGACCAAGTCGAAGATGTCGTCGAACTCCTTGCCCTTGACCACCATCTTCTCGTAGATCGACCACAGGTGCTTGGGGCGGCCCGTCACCTCGCCGTTGATCTTCAGCTCCCGCAGCCGCTCCCGCACCGCCTCCAGCACGAGGGTGAGGTACAGCTCCCGCTCGGGGCTGCGGGTGGACACCATCTGCTCGATCTCGGCGTAGCGCTTGGGGTACAGCGTGGCGAAGGCCAGGTCCTCGAGGTGCTGCTTGATGTGTTGCATGCCCAGGCGGTGGGCCAGCGGGGCGTAGATGTCGAGGGTCTCCCGGGCGATGCGCTGGCGCTTGGCCTCGGGCAGGGCGGCGATGGTCCGCATGTTGTGGAGCCGGTCGCACAACTTGATGATCAGGACCCGCAGGTCCTTGGCCATGGCCACCAGCATCTTGCGCATGGACGCCGCCTGCTGAGCCTCTCGCGACTCGAACCGGATCCGGTCGAGCTTGGTGACGCCGTCGACGATGGTCGCCACCTCGGGCCCGAAGGTGGACCTGACGTCGTCGATGCCCACTGCGGTGTCCTCCACGGCGTCGTGGAGCAGGGCGGCGGCGATGGTCACGTCGTCGAGGCCGAGCTCGGCCACGATCATGGCCACGGCCAGTGGGTGGTGGATGTAGGGGTCGCCGGAGATGCGGTACTGACCCTGGTGGGCATTGGACGACACCGCGTAGGCGCGGCTGATCATCGCCGTGGAGGCGCGGGGGTGGCGAGCCCGGTAGGCCGACAGAAGGGGAGCGATCTCCTCGGCAGGAAGGGAGTGCCGCCGCCAGGGCAGGACCCGATCGACCGTGGTCACCGCTGGCCGTCCCCGCTCGTCCCGTAGGTCAGGAGCGAGACCGCCTGGCGCCCGGAAAGCTGCTCGCGCCCGGAGAGGAAGGCCAGCTCCAGCACGAACCCGAAGCCCACCACGTGGCCGCCGAGCTTCTCGACCAGGCGAGCCGTGGCCGCGGCCGTGCCGCCCGTCGCCAGCACGTCGTCGACGACGAGCACCCGGGCGCCGGGGACCAGGGCGTCGGCGTGAACCTCCAGCAGGTCGCTGCCGTACTCGAGGTCGTAGTGCTCCTGCTCGACCGCTCCCGGCAACTTGCCACCCTTGCGCACGGGGACGAAGCCGGCGCCGAGGCGGTGGGCGATGGCCCCGGCGAGGATGAAGCCCCGGGCCTCGATGCCCACCACCTGCTCGATCCCCTGGCCGGCAAAGGGCTCGGTCAGCGCCTCGACGGTGGTGGCGAAGGCGAAAGGGTCGGCCAGCAGCGGGGTGATGTCCTTGAACACCACGCCCGGCGCCGGAAAGTCCGCAATGTCTCGGACCAGCTCCTCCAGCCGGGCGGTGCGCGTCACCACCACCTCACCGTACCGTCTCCTTCCGGTAGCGACGGCGGTTTGCCGGAGCCGGGGAAGACCAGCCAACCTGGCCCATGCCCATTCCCTGTCCTGAACCCGACGGATCGAGCCCGCGGCGGACTCACTTCGACGAGCCTCCGCCCATGTGCATCGACCCGGACCGTCGCTACACGGCGACGATGGAGACCTCCCTCGGGACGATCACCATCGCCCTCGACCCGATCAACGCGCCGGCCACGGTGAACAACTTCGTCACGCTGGCTCGGTACCACTACTACGACGGCGTCGTGTTCCACCGGGTCATCAAGGGCTTCATGTGCCAGGGCGGCGACCCGCAGGGCACCGGTCGGGGCGGCCCGGGCTACACGTTCGCCGACGAGCTCCCGCAACCGGGGCGCTACGAGGTCGGGTCCGTGGCCATGGCCAACGCCGGCCCGAACACCAACGGCAGCCAGTTCTTCATCGTGAGCGGCCCCTCCGGCGTCGGCCTGCCGCCGCAGTACTCCTTGTTCGGCAAGGTGGTGAAGGGGCTCGACGTGGTGTCGGCCATCGAGGCGGTCCCCACCGGCCCCGGCGACCGCCCCCGCCAGGACGTGGTGATCAACTCGGTGACGATCGAAGAGTCCGCCTAGGGGTCTCCTTCAGCACCGGCCGGGTACCGTTGACGGCATGAGCGACGGTGAGCAGCTGGCCTACCCGGAGGTGGCGGCGCGCATCGGCGAGCTGGCCGAGCACCTGGCGTCGCACCCCGACCCGGCGGTGAGCGAGCGGGTGGTCGAGCTCCTGGACTGGGTCGACGTGGTCCACCGCGTGGGCCTGTCCCAGCTGGTGGAGATGATCACGCAGTGGCGTGGAGAGATCTTCCTGGAGTCGGCCGCCACCGACGACGTGGCGGGCATCCTTCTGGACGCCTACGACCTGCGTGACGAGCTGGCACCTGAGGCGCCGGCGCCACCTCCGCCCCAACCGGCGCTGGTCCAGATCCGGGGCCACGAGCAGCAGTAGCCCGGCCCCGCCCCGTCGGGACAGAGGCTGGTGGAGCTCTAGACGGACAGGAGCTCGTGAGCGCCGGTGTCGACCGACGGGTGCCGCAGCTTGGACATGGCCCGGGCCTCGATCTGGCGGATCCGCTCCCGGGTCAGGTTGAAGCTCTCACCGACCTCTTCGAGCGTCCGGGCCTCGCCGCGGTCGAGGCCGTAGCGCAGGCGGATGACCGTGCGCTCCCGCTCGTCGAGCGGAGCCAGGAGTCGGGCGACCTCGGCGGGAAGGAGGGCGTCGGCGGCGGCGTCGAACGGGCAGGTGGCGTTGGGATCGGCCACCACGTCGCCCAGCTCGGCGTCGCCGTCCTCCCGGAGGGGGTCGGAGAGCGACAGCGTCCCGCCGGCGTAGCGGAAGATCTCCACGAGCTTGTCGACCGGCAGGTCGAGCTCTCCGGCCAGCTCGCCCAGCGTCGGCGGACGACCGAGCTTGATCTCGAGCACGCCCTGGGCCTTGCGGAGGCGGCTCAGCTGGTCGCCGGCGTGGACCGGGAGGCGGATGGTGCGACCGGTGTTGGCGATGCCCCGGGTGATGGCCTGGCGGATCCACCAGGTGGCGTAGGTCGAGAACTTGAAGCCCTTGCGCCAGTCGAACTTCTCGACGGCGTGGATGAGGCCGAGGTTGCCCTCCTGCACGAGGTCGAGGAGGGGCAGCTCGGACGCCTGGTACTTCTTGGCGATGGAGACGACGAGGCGCAGGTTGGCCTTGATGAAGGTCTGGGTGGCGTCCTCTCCGGCCCGGATGGCCTGGCGCAGCTGCCGGCGGCGGGCGACCGAGAGGCGCTCGCCGGACTCCTCGATCTCGGCCAGCTCACGCCGGGCGGCGCTGCCGTCCTCGATGGCCTGGGCCAGACGGGCCTCGTCGGCCTTCGTCAGCAGGGCATGCTTGCCGATGTCGCTGAGGTACAGCCGAACGAGATCCTCGTCGGCACGCTCGGCACGTTGCTTGGCCATTGCGTGCACTCCTTCTCAGACGCCAGCAGAAAGCAGAAAGCGGAGACAGTGTACGACAAGATCGACATCTTTCCTTCCGGACTGCTCCGTACAGATCGAACAGGTCGCGTCTTGCCCTCCCACAGACGCCCCTAGCCTGCACCCGTGACGCTGCGCCGCCGCACGGCCGCTGCTCTGGTGCTCGTGGTGGTGTCGGTGGCCACCGTGGTGGTCGCCGCCGCGCCCGCCGACGCCCAGCGGTCGTCCGAGCGCATCACCGAATACGACGTCGAACTGGTCGTCGAGGACGACGGTGACCTACTGGTCGAGGAGACGGTCGTCTACGACTTCGGGGCGTCCCGGCGGCGCGGCATTTTCCGCGACATCCCGGTGCGAGGCCGCTACGACGACGTTCGCGAGGGCTTCGACCGCATCTTCCCCCTCGAGGTGCTGTCGGTGTCGGCGTCGGCGGGAACGCCGGCCGACTATGAGGTGCAGACCGCCAACGACACCGCCCGCATCCGCATCGGTGACCCCAACCGGACCATCACCGGCAGCCACACCTACCGGATCAGCTACCGGGTACGGGGCGTGCTCAACGGCTTCGAGAACCACGACGAGCTCTACTGGAACGCGGTGGGCGCCGGCTGGGGCGTCCCCATCGAGCAGGCCACGGCCCGGGTGGAGCTGCCGGGACCGGTCGGAGAGGTCGCCTGCTTCGCCGGGCCGGTCCGCTCCATCTCGCCGTGCGACGAGTCGGGCTCCGAGGGCGACACCGCCACGTTCTCCCATTCCGGCCTGCGACCCCGGCAGGCGTTCACCGTGGTGGTGGGCTTCCCGACCGGCATCGTCCCCACCCCCGAGCCCATCCTCGAGGAGCGGTGGAGCATGGCCCGGGCCTTCTCCCTGACCCCGGCCACGCTCGCCGGCTTCGGCATCCTGCTGGTCGCGGCGCTCGCCTGGGTCGCCCGCCTGGTCTGGCGCACCGGCCGGGACCGGCGCTGGATCGGCTCCGAGGTCGACATCGCCTTCGGCGGTGGCGGTGACGGTGGCGGTGGCGGTGGCGGCGGTGATGACACGCACGCCGTGGACCAGGTGGTGCCCCTGCTCGAACGCCACCGGCCACCAGTGGAGTTCGTGCCACCCGACGGCATCCGCCCCGGGCAGATGGGCACCTTGATCGACGAGGTGGCCCACCCGCTCGACGTGACCGCCACCATCATCGACCTGGCCGTGCGGGGCTACCTGCGCATCGAGGAGCTGCCGGCAAAGGGGATCCTGGTCAAGAAGCCGGACTGGGAGATCGTGCGCACCCGCGGTCCCGAGGGCCTGTCGCGCTACGAGACGCTGTTGTTCGACGGCCTGTTCGAGAAGTGGCCCCGGGTCAAGGTCTCCGAGCTGAGCGGCACCTTCACCCAGCACCTGCGGTCGGTGCAGAACGCCCTCTACCTCGACGTCAAGAAGCAGGGGTGGTTCACCGCCCGGCCCGACCACGTCCGGGAGCACTGGCTCGGCGTGGGGGCGGGGGTGCTGGTGATCGGCGCCATCCTGGTGGCCCTCGCCGCCTGGAAGACGACACTGGCGATGGTCCCGGTTCCTGTCGTCGTGGCCGGCGTCCTGCTGATCGCGGGAGCACGGTGGATGCCCCGGCGCACGGCCAAGGGCACCGGGACCCTGCGCCGGGTGCTGGGCTTCCGCCGCTTCATCGACGAGTCCGAGGCCGAGCGGGCCCAGTTCGCCGAGCGCCAGCACCTGTTCTCGGAGTACCTGCCCTACGCCGTGGTCTTCGGCGCCACCGAGAAGTGGGCCAAGGCCTTCGCCGGCCTCGACGGCGCCCTGCCGGAGATGGGTTGGTACGCCTCGCCCGACCCCTTCACCTTCGCCTACTTCGCCAGCTCCATCAACGGGTTCTCGGTGACCACGGCGGGCACGCTGACCTCCGCCCCGGCAGGGTCGGGCTTCAGTAGCGGCGGGGGCTTCAGCGGCGGCAGCGGCTTCGGCGGTGGTGGCTTCTCCGGCGGCGGGATGGGCGGTGGCGGCGGCGGGTCGTGGTAGCGGCGAGGCGTGGCGCGCCGGACCTAACGTGATCTCATGCCGAGACAGGTGGCCGAGGACGTGGTGCGGGCCCGGCGCTTCGGCCCCCGACTGCGGGTGAGGGTCGACCTCCACGGCGTCTCCGTCTTCGGGCGGGGTGACGAGCGCACGCTGATCCGCTGGGAGTGGATCGAGCACATTCGCGTGGGCGACGGGGTCGAGGTCACCTCCGCCAACGCCGAGCTCGTCATCCCTTCCGGCGCGTTCGGCCTCGCTCCGCCGGCGCTGGCCGCCCGCCTGGAAGCAGCCCGATCGATCGTCGAGCGACCGGACGTGCTCGAGGAGCTGGTCCGCAGCCGCTGATGGGCAACCTCCTCGGCCCGGTCGTCTTCCTGGCCTGGCTGCTCCTCGTGGGCGCCGCCGTGGCCGTCGCCGTGGCCGTGTTCCGGGGCCGTGGCGCACGAGATCGGGACGACGCCGGCGCTTGAACGCAGCGGTCCTCAGCGCAGCCGCACGGCCTGGAGCTGGCGCACCTCGAGGGGGATGGAGGCCTCCGTCTGCAGGCCCGGCACCGTGCCCGAGTCGCCCCCCT
>JAHWKL010000086.1 GCA_019347915.1 Actinomycetota bacterium | reverse complement strand
CGCCACCCCCACGTACAGCGCGATGCGCAGCCGAACGGCCAGCGACTCGCCGACGGTGAGCTGAACCAGGCGCGGGTCGTCGCCGGGCAACGGCGCCGGCAGCAGCGCGGCGATCGGCTCGGACAGGACGAAGCCGATGATCCCGGCCAGCACCACCGACACCGCCACCACGATGATGCGGTTGCGCAGCTCGTCGAGGTGCTCGACGAGCGTCAGCCGCTCGTCGAAGTCCGCCGCCCTGAGACGGGCCACGTCAGGTGCGGTTGTGAGTTACGACCTCGCCCTCGACGGGCTCGCCGGCGCGATGCGCAAGGTGGAGGCGCCGGGAGTCGAGGCCTTCGCAGCCCGCCTGCGCGCCGACCAGGAGGCGGGCAACCAGACGCTGGCCGCCGTCCTGGAGGAGGTACACGCCGGCGCGCTCGCCGACCGGCTGCGCGCCCTGGTGGCCTCGGCCGAGCGCCTGGCGCACGAGGCGGAGATCGACGAGGAGGAGCCGGAGGTCGCCGCGACCGTTCCCAGCGCGGATGGCGCAGGCGACCAGAGCGCCGCTCGCGTTGGCGGCGAACCCGGCGCCGGCGCCCCCGAGGAGGCCGCCGCGTGAAGGCTCGCAAGGTCAAGGGCCTGGACCCCGACGCGCCGCTGGTCGACAACGCCCGGCGCATCGTCCAGACCCGCCTGGACGAGCTCCACCGCTTCGTGCCCGAGGCGCTGGACCCCGCCCGCGCCCGGGAGCTGCACGACATGCGCATCGCCGCCAAGCGCCTGCGCTACGTTCTCGAGGTCACCGCCCACTGCTTCGGCCCCTATGCCGACACCGGGCGCAAGCGCACCAAGGAGCTGCAGGACATCATCGGCGAGATCCACGATTGCGACGTGCTGCTGCCCCGCGTCGACGAGCTGCTGGCCGAGCTGCGCGCCGCCGGCTTCGTCGACTACGACCCCCCGGAGGGTCGTGAAGAGGGGGTCAGCGACCTGCCGATGACGGGGGTCACCGTGGTCCTGGTCTCGGACGGGAGCGCCACGCTGGGCTACGAGGAGTGGGTTCGCCCGCTGGTGGAGGACCTGACGGCGGACCGTGACGGCGACGGGAGGCCCGACGTCCCGCTGCTGGCCGTCGAGGCGCTCGGTGCGGAGGAGGTGGGCGAGGGCGAGGCGGAGTTCACCCAGGAGCTGCGGGCCGACGACACGCTGTCCGCCCGCCTGTCGACGGTCAACAACGTCGACAGGTTCGCCGGCCGGCTTGCTGCGGTGCTGGCCATCCAGGACCTGGCCGAGGGGCGCGTGGGCCACTACGGCCGGGGCGCCCAGCGGCTGATCCCGGCCCCGTCGCAGTGAGCCCGGCCGCGCCCCCCCCGGCAGACGCCGGCGCCGCCCCCGCCGGCCCGGCCGTCGCCACGGCGGGCGCCGTCGACCTGGCCCGGGCCACCGGCGCCATGACCGTGCTCACCCTGGTGTCCCGGGTCACCGGCTTGGTGCGAGTGCTGGCCGTCGCCGCCGTGCTCGGCACCACCTTCCTCGGCAACACCTACCAGTCGGCCAACACGGTGCCCAACCTGTTGTTCGAGCTCTTCGCCGCCGGCGCCCTGCAGGCGGTGATGATCCCCGCCATGGTCGAGTTGTTCGACCGGGGTGACGACGCCGAGGCGTCGAGGGTGGCCGGCTCGCTCCTGGGCCTGGCCATGGCCGGCTTGGCCGTCGTGGCCGCCGTCGGCATGCTGGCGGCGCCGTGGGTCATGCGGGTGTTGGTCGCAGGCGTCGAGTCGCCCGAGGTGCGCGCCGCCCAGGTCCGGCTGGGCACGATCCTCCTGTGGTTCTTCCTGCCCCAGTTGGTGCTGTACGCCGCGGGCATGGTGGCCACCGGGGTCCTGAACGCCCGGGGTCGCTTCGCCGTTCCCGTCGCCGCGCCCGTGGCCAACAACGTCGTCGTCATCGCCTCCTACGGGCTGTTCTGGCTCCTCCGCGGCGGGGCGGCTCCCGGGCTCGATCTGACGCCCGCCCAGATCGTCGTCCTCGGGCTGGGCACGACCCTGGGCGTGCTGGCGCTGTCGGCGCTGCCGGTGCTGGCCGTGGTCCGCAGCGGCTTCCCGCTTCGGCCCCGGCTCGACCACCGCCACCCCGAGGTCCGGCGCATCGTCCGCCGCAGCGGTTGGGCGGCCCTCTTCCTGGCCAGCACCCAGGTGCTGCTGGGCGTCGTGCTGGTGCTGGCCAACGGCGTGGAGGGTGGCGTGGTCGCCTACCAGGTCGCCTACACGATCTTCCTTCTGCCTCACGCCTTGTTCGCCCTGCCCGTGCTGACCGCGCTGTTCCCGGCACTGGCACGCCGGGCCTCGGCGGGCGACCAGGCGGGCTACGCCGATGCCGTCGTCGCCGGCGTACGGGCCATCGCCTTCTTCGTCCTGCCCGCCACCGCTGCCCTGGTGGCGCTGGCCCATCCCCTCACGCGGGTGCTGCTCTTCGGGGAGAGCGCCGGCGCCGGTGCAGTGGTGGCGGGGGCGGTGATCGCCTTCGCCCCCGGCCTGCTGGGCTACGGCGCCTTCCTGTTCCTGACGCGGGCGCTGTTCGCGGTGGGCGACACCCGGACCCCGGGCCTGGTGCACGTGGGGGTCGTGGTGGGGGCGGCGCTGGCCATGACCGCGGCCTCCGCCATCGCCGGGGCTGACCGGGTGCCGGGGCTCGCCGCCGCCCACTCCCTCGCCTACCTGGTGGGAGCGGTGGTGCTCGCCCATCAGGTCCGGCTGCGCACCCGCCTACCGAAGGGGGCCATGCCGTCGTTGGCCCGCCCGGTGGCCGGCGCTGTCGCCGCCGCCACCGCCGCCGGCGGGGTCATGTGGTTGGTCCAGCAGCCGTTCGACATCGCCGGCCGGGCCGGTGCGCTGGCCGTTCTGGCCGGAGCCGGCGCCGCCGGAGCCGCCGTCTACGTGGGCGCCCAGGCGCTGCTCGGCTCCCGGCCGGGGACCATCGCCGGCCTCCTGCGCTCGCATGGCTGAGGGCGCGCCCGTGCTCCAGCTCCTCGGGCCCTCGACCGGCGGCATCCGCCGGCACGTGGCTCACCTGGCCGAGGCCCTGCGGCACCGCGGGTGGCCGGTGCACATCGCCGGCCCGGCCGGAGTGCTGGACGGTCTCGCCTCCCTCGACCACGTGGTGGAGGTCCCGGCCGCCGTCGATCCGGTGGCGGCCTGGAGGGCCCGGCGGCATCTGGCCCGGGTGGTCGAGAGCGCCGCCGTCGTCCATGCCCACGGGCTCAAGGCGGGTTGGCTGGCGGCGTCCCTGCGCCGGCGGCCGCCAGTGGTGGTGACCCTGCACAACCTGGTTCTGGCCGAGGTGGCGGGCCCCGCAGCATGGCCGCTCCAGCGGCTGGAGGCGCTGCTGCCCCGTGTGGCCGACGCCACGGTGGCCACCTCGGCCGAGGTGGCCCGGCGCTTCGCCGGCGCCCCCGGTGCCGACCGCATCGCCGTGGTGCCCCCGGCATGGCCCGCGCCCCGCGCCCGCCGACCGACCGGCGAGGTCCGGGCCGACCTGGGGGTCGCTCCCGGCCACGTCCTGTTGGTCACCGCTGCCCGCCTGCACCCCCAGAAGGGGCTCGACGTGCTCCTCGACGCCGTTGCCCTCCTCCGCCGGCACCGACCCGGGCTGCGCTGCGCCGTGGCGGGGGACGGGCCGCTGGCGGCGTGGCTGCGCCGGCGGGTCGACGAGCTCGGTCTCGCCGGGGAGGTCGTCCTGGCCGGTGCCCGAGACGACGTGGCCGACCTGCTGGCGGCGGCCGACGTGGTGGTGATCCCGTCCCGATGGGAGTCCGGGCCCCTGGTGCTGTTCGAGGCGCTGGCCCTGGGCCGGCCGGTCGTGTGCACGCGCGTCGGCGCCGCGCCCAGCCTCCTCGCCGGCGGAGACGGGGACGGGGACGGAGACGGAGACGGAGACGGAGAAGGCCGCGGTGGTCGCCTGGTTGCTGTGGACGACCCGGCGGCACTGGCCGAGGCGGTGGCGGAGGTTCTCGGCGACCCGGCGGGAGCGGCGGCGATGGCGGTGACCGGCCGGCGCCGGGTCGCCGCTGCCTACGGCGACGAGGCGCTGATCGCGCCGCTCGAGGAGCGATACCGCGAGCTGATGGGGGCCCGGTGCGCCTCCGGCGGCTGATGGGGAGCACCCCGCCGCGCCTGCTGGCCCTGGCCCTGGTGGTGCTGATCCTGACCCCGGCCGCCGGCGCCCTCGACGCCACGGCGGTGACGAGCAACACGCCGGCGGAGCCGGTGGAGAAGGTGGTGATCCTCAGCCTGCCCCGGCTCCGGTGGATCGACGTGGCCGAGCACCGGCCGCCCGTGCTCGCCCGGTTGCTCGCCAACAGCGCCATCGCCTCCCTGAGCGTGCGCACCATCAGCACCCTCACCCACCCCGGCGACGCCTACGCCACCATCGGTGCCGGGAACCGTGCCGGGGTGGTGCCAGAGCTGGCCGGGCTGGCTTTCGCGCCCGACGACCGCTACGGGGACGACGTCGTCGCCGACGTGTTCACCCGCCGCTGCCGGTGCGCCGTCGACGCCGCCGCCGTGGTGCACCTCGGTGCCGGCCCGACGGTCGAGGCCAACCGGCGGCTGCGCTACGGGGCTGAGCCCGGGGCGCTGGCCACCGCCCTGGCCGGGGCGGGGCGGGCCACCGCCGTCGTGGCCAACGCCGACCCCGGCTTGGAAGGCGACGAGTTCCACCGGGAGGCGGCCCTGGCCGTGTCCGATCGCGCAGGGCGGGTGCCGGCGGGAACGGTGGGGCGGGAGCTGCTCACCGCCGACCCGTCGGCGCCCTTCGGCCTGCGCACCGACCCGAGGGCGACCGTCGAGGCCTTCGCCCGCGCGTGGGACTCGGCTGACGTGGTGCTGCTCGAGCTCGGCGACCTGGAGCGGGCCGATCGTTACGCGGTGTTGAGCACCCCCGCCGCCGTCCACCGGGCGCAGGCGACAGCCCTGGCCCGTGCCGACGACGTGGTGGGCGACGTCCTGGCCGGCGTCGACCTGGAACGGCACCTGGTGGTGCTGGTGGCGCCCACCGAGCCGCGCGCCCTGCCCGTCGAGCTGGCGATCGCCGCCGTGGCCGGTCCCGGGTTCGAGCCCGGCCTGGCTGCCAGCGGCACCACACGCCGACCCGGCTACGTGACCCTGCCGGACCTGGCGCCGACCGTGCTCGCCGCCCTGGGCGTGGAGGCGCCGGCAGCCATGAACGGCGCCCCGGTCGCCGCCGTGGGAGGGCCTCGGCCCGGGGCCGACCTGTTCGAGCAGCTCGCCGGCGACAACGAACGTGCGGTATTCCGCAACCGGGTCACCGGCCCCGTCACCGTCGCCTTCATCGTCCTGCAGGTGGTCACCTACGGCCTGGCCGCCCTGGCGCTGCGGCGGCGGCGCTCAGGCCTGCGCCGGGTAGCCACGAGTCTCGCCCTGACCGTCCTGGCCGTGCCCTCGGTGGCGTTCCTCTCGGGGCTGACGCGCTACGCCGTGCTCGGCCCGGCCGGGTACGGGATCGCCCTGTTCGCTGCCTCCGCGGCGCTGGCCGCGGCTGCCGGCGTTGCCGGGAGAGCGGTCACCGGCCGAGGGGCGATCGCTGCGGATCGGGCATGGGTGATGGCTGCGCTGCTGCTGGCGGGACTTCTCCTCGCCGTCCTGCTGGTCGACATCGCCGCCGGCGGCCCGCTCCAGATCGACACCGTGATCGGGTACAGCCCCATCGTCGCCGGGCGCTTCGCTGGCTACGGCAACCTGGCGTTCGGCCTTGTCGCCATGGCCGCCATCGTGGTGGGCACCGGGGCGTGGGGCTGGTCGGGCAGGGACGGGGGGCGGAGCGCGCTCAGCCCGGGCGACGACCACGAAGAGCGGACCTCCGGCACAGGGCGGACGGTGGCGGTGGCCGCCCTCTTCGCCGTGACCGTCCTCGCCATCGGACTGCCCTCGCTCGGCCTCGACGTGGGAGGTGTGCTCTCCGCCGTACCCGCCTTCCTGGTCACCCTGCTGGTGCTCCGCGGCAAGACGGTGGGATGGCGGCGGGTGGCGGCCATCGCCGTTGCCACCGTCACCGTCATGTCTGCGTTCGCCATCGTGGACGTCCTGCGCCCAGCGGCGTCGCGCACCCATCTCGGCCGCTTTCTCGCCCTCGTCGCCGACCAGGGGCTGCCAGGCGCCACCACCGTGATCGAGCGCAAGATCGCCGCCAACCTGCACATCCTGACCTCCTCGCCATGGGCCTTGGTGATCCCCGTGGCCATCGCCTTCTTGGCCTTCCTGACCTGGCGCCGAGCCGAGCTGCTGGGCCGGCTGCAGTCGGTGGCAACCGGCGCCCGAGCGTGCGTCGTAGGAGGCCTCGTCGTCGCTGTGCTCGGCGGCCTCCTCAACGACTCCGGCGTGGCAGTCCCCGGCATCATGTTCGCCGTCCTGCTTCCCTATTTGACCGTGCTGGCCCTGGCCGTCGGGGACCCGCCAACGGGGGCGCCGGCGCCGGCGCTCGACGGCGGGCCCTGACATGGCGGTGGTCGGCGCGCTGGTGCTGGGCGTGAGCACGGGCTGGCTGTCGTGGCGCGCCCTGGTCCGGGTGCTCGACCGACCCTCGTTCGCCCGGGTGAACCACCGGGGTCGCTGCGTGCCCACCGCCGGGGGCCTGGTGCCGGCGGTGGCAACGATGCTCCTTGCCGCCGGCGGCGTCGTGGTGGCGCCCGCCTCACTCCGGGACCAGTACGCCGGCCCGGCAGCAGCAGTGGTGGTCGTCGTGCTCGGCCTGGCGCTGCTCGGGCTGGTCGACGACCTGGCCGGCAGCGGTGAGGACGGGCGTGGTTTCCGTGGGCACCTCGCCGCCCTGCGCCAGGGGCGGCTCACGACCGGCGGGCTGAAGCTCGTGGGCGGGGGAGCGGTGAGTGTGGTGGCGTGCGCGCCCATCTCCGGTGGCGGTGCTGGCCGGTTGCTGGCCGACGCCGCCCTCGTGGCCCTGGCCGCCAACCTCGGCAACCTCCTCGATCGAGCCCCGGGACGGACGCTGAAGGTGTCGGGCGGGGCCTTCGCCACCCTCGCCCTGGCCGCCGGCCTGCCCGCCGAGCTGGCCGGCGTGGCCGCCGTGCTCGGTGCCGCCTTGGCTCTGCTGCCCGCCGACCTGTCGGAGCGGCTGATGCTCGGCGACACGGGCGCCAACGCCCTGGGCGGGGCCCTCGGGGTCGGCGTGGTCCTCGCCGCCGGGCCCGGCGCCCGCCTCGCCGTGCTGGCCGGCGTGGCCTCCCTCAACCTAGCGGGGGAGCTGGTGTCGTTCAGCCGGGTGATCGACGCCGTGCCCGTCCTGCGGGCCGCCGACCGTGCCGGGCGCCTCCGGGACTGACCGCCGGCGCGGTCGACCGCCGGCGGGCGGGCCTCGGGTAGCCTGTGATCCCGAGCAGGGAGTGACCGACTCGGGAGGCAGCGTGGCCAAGCACATCTTCGTCACCGGCGGGGTGGCGAGCTCCCTCGGGAAGGGGCTCACGGCCTCGTCCCTCGGCCGGCTGCTGAAGTGCCGGGGACTGCGGGTCACCATCCAGAAGCTCGACCCCTACATCAACGTCGACCCCGGCACGATGAACCCCTTCGAGCACGGCGAGGTGTTCGTCACCGAGGACGGGGGCGAGACCGACCTCGACCTGGGCCACTACGAGCGGTTCATCGACGAGAACCTCTCCCGCGACTCCAACGCCACGACTGGTTCGATCTACCAGACGGTGCTGGCCGCCGAGCGCCGGGGCGACTTCCTGGGGCGCACCGTGCAGGTGATCCCCCACATCACCGACGAGATCAAGCGCCGCATCACCCGCCTCGCCGCCGACGACGTCGACGTGGTCATCACCGAGGTCGGCGGCACCGTGGGTGACATCGAGATCCTCCCGTTCCTGGAGGCCATCCGGCAGTTCCGCAACGACGTCGGGCGCAACAACGTTTGCTACGTGCACGTGACCCTGGTCCCCTTCATCGGCCCGTCGGGCGAGCAGAAGACCAAGCCCACCCAGCACTCGGTCACCGAGTTGCGCAGCCGGGGCATCCAGCCCGACGCCATCGTGTGCCGCAGCGAGGCCCCGGTCCCCGACTCGCTCAAGGCCAAGATCTCCAACCTCAGCGACGTGCCGCTCCAAGGCGTGGTCAACGCCGTCGACGCCAAGCACCTCTACGAGATCCCCCTCATGCTGCACGACGAAGGGCTCGACGACGAGGTGTGCCGCATCCTGGGCCTCCCGGGGGAGACCGAGCTTTCGGGATGGCAGGCGCTGGTGGCCCGGGTCGACGCATCCACCCGACCGGTCCGCATCGGGGTGATCGGCAAGTACGTCAGCCTGCCCGACGCCTACCTGTCGGTGGCCGAGGCACTCCGCCATGCCGGCTACCACCACAGCGCCGCCGTCGACGTCGACTGGATCCAGGCCGAGGACGTCGAGGGCCTCTTGGCCGACGGGCGCCTGCGCGACCTCGACGGCGTCGTCATCCCCGGCGGCTTCGGCGAGCGAGGCATCGCCGGCAAGGTGGCGGCCGCCGGCTACGCCCGCGACCACGACATCCCCTGCCTGGGGCTGTGCCTGGGCATGCAGGTGATGACCGTGGAGTTCGCCCGCAACGTCCTGGGGCTGGCCGGAGCCAACTCGAGTGAGTTCGACCCGAGGTCGCCGCACAAGGTGATCGACCTGATGGACGCCCAGCGTGAGGTGGTCGACATGGGGGGCACCATGCGCCTCGGCGTCTACCCGGCGACGCTCGTGCCCGGGTCGAAGGTGGCGGCCGCCTACGGTCGGGAGCTCGTCTACGAGCGTCACCGCCACCGCTACGAGTTCAACCCTCGGTACCGCTCTCGCTTCGAGGGATCGGGCTTCGTGTGCTCCGGCGTGTCGCCCGACAACCGGCTGGTGGAGTTCATCGAGCTCGACGGCCACCCGTTCTGGGTCGGGACCCAGGCCCACCCCGAGTTCAAGAGCCGACCGGACCGGCCGGCGCCACTGTTCCGTGAGCTGATCGGTGCCGCCCTCGAGCGGGCCGACGGCCGGCGACCACACCTGCCCCAACTCGACGTCGTGGCACTCGGGGGCGCGTGAGCGGCTTCTCCAAGCGAGGGGAGCGGGTGGTGCACGAGGGCCACATCGTCACCGTGGTCGACGCAACCTTCGTCGATCCCGACGGCGAGACCTTCGAGCGGGAGGTCGTCCACCACCCCGGCGCCGTCTCGGTGGTCCCCGTGCTCGACGACGGCGAAACCGTCGTGCTGGTCCGCCAGTACCGGGCAGCGGTCGAAGCCGAGTTGCTGGAGATACCGGCGGGCAAGCTCGACGTCGACGGGGAGGCCCGCGAGGCGGCTGCGGCCCGCGAGCTCGAAGAGGAGGTGGGCTACCGCGCCGGCAGGTTGGAGAAGCTGGCCGAGTTCTACAACTCGGCCGGCTACTGCGACGAGCGGTCGACGGTGTTCCTCGGCCTCGATCTGGAGGCGTGCGAGGTGTCGGCCCAGGGTGTGGAGGAGCGGCACATGACCATCGAACGGGTCTCGCTCGCCGAGGTGCCGGCCATGGTCGCCGACGGGCGCCTGCTCGACGCCAAGACCATCATCGGCCTGGCCTTGGCCCGCGAGCGGCTCCATACATTGCGGCGGCGATAATCCGCCGGCGCCCGTTGCACGGAGCCGCACCAGCGACGTCTGCTGCTCCGCCTGGCGGACTCCGCAGCGTCGCCAGGCGATAATCCGCCCGGCCGCCGGCGCAGCCGGCTTGGCCGGGCGGAGCGGGATTGAGGGCCGCCGCAGGTGGCACCGAGCCTTTCGGCGAGCGAAGCGAGCCTGTCCGGCTTGGCCGGGCGGAGCGGGATTGAGCGCCGCCGCAGGCGGCACCACGTCTTTCCGGCGAGCGAAGCGAGCCTGTCCTCACTGCTCAGCCGTCAGGTCGAAGAATTGGGTAATCAGGTCGGTGGCATCAACGGCACCCGCGGCACCACCGAACTCAGAGGCGAACCATGAGTGTCCTCCACCGTCGACCGTGACCAGCCGAACAGACTTTCCTGCCGCGCAAGCCGTCCAAGTGGCGGCGGTCACCACGCCCTCAGTCTCACTTCGAGGGTCCTCAGCGCACTCGTTCAGCTCCGCCCACCTGTCGAGCAGAGCCGGCTGAGACGGGACGGGGTCCGGCGCACCGGAAGTGGGACCTCCCGCGTACGGAACATGACCGTCCTCGGTGCCGTGAATGGCCAAGACCGACACAGGTTCCGAGGGGGCACAACGATCCATCACCATGGCCCCACCCACCGAGGCGACACCGGCGATCCGATCCGCGAGCTCGCAACCGAGCCGATAGGCCATGATGGCCCCATTGGAGGCGCCCGCGGCGTACA
>JAHWKL010000085.1 GCA_019347915.1 Actinomycetota bacterium | reverse complement strand
GACCTTCGGGTTATGAGCCCGACGAGCTACCAGACTGCTCCACCCCGCGGCGTGAAGTCGAGGATACCGGTGGAAGCACCACCCTCCAAACCCGGTCCACCACCCGCGGGGCCGGTCGGTAGCGTGCGGGCGTGGGGCGGTGGCGACGTGACAGCCAAATCGCGGGTGCCGAGGCTCAGGAACGGATCGAGCTGGCGGTGGCGGCGGTGGCTGAGACTGCCCAACGGCTGGCGGTGCGGGTCGAGCGCCTCGAGCGGCGGGTCGACGAGGTGGAGGACGCCGCCTGCGCCGGCCTGGCGCCGGACCGGATCGACGTGCTGGCCGCCCGGGTGGAGGGCCTCGACCTGATGGCGGCGACCCACGCCGAGGTCATGGAGGTGCGGATGCACTCGGCCCGGGTGATGGCCGAGCTCGACCGGCTGGCGGTCGAGGTCCGGGGCCAGGCCAACGGGGGCTGGACCGCCACCGCCTGACCCGGCCCGGAGGGGGCCGCCAGCACGCATCCTCCGCAGCAGGAAGAAGGAGCAGGCTCAGGCTGAGCCCGGCTGGTTCTCCACCGACTCGCCGCCCTCGGGCTGGGTAACCCCCGGCGCCCCGCCCTGCGGCTCGCCGCCGCCCGCGCCGCCACCGTTCGTGCCCGCACCGCTGGCCTCGCCCGCCCGGCGCACCAGGTCCCGGGCCGAGTCAACCCGTTGCTGGTAGGTGCCCAGGTCGCCCCGGTCGAGGGCGGCCTGAGCCTCGTCGAAGGCCACCTGGGCCCGGCTCAACAGCTCGGCCACGTCGGTGGTTACGTCCCCTTCGCCCGCTCCTGCTCCGTCATCGGCGCCGGCGTCGTCGTCGCCGTCCTCGCCCGTGTCGCCGGCGACCGGCTCCTCCTCCAGCGTCTCCGGGGCCTCCCCGAAGAGCTCGATGAGCGCCTGCTCGAGGGTGTCCTCGACCACTACCTCGCCGCCGAACGAGACGATGACCTTGCGCAGCTCGGGGATCTCGGTGGTGGCCGCCTGCACGTAGAAGGGCCGCACGTAGAGCAGCGACTGGTCGATGGGGATGATGACGAGGTTGCCGTAGCGAACCTCGGATCCCTGGTCGCCCAGGAGCGTCTGCAGCTCCGAGACCTCCTGGTCCTGTTGCATGTTGGCGCCCACGATGGCCGGCCCGTCCGGCAGGTTGCCCCTGGGCATGGCGTAGGTCACGAGCTCCCCGTAGCTGCCGGGATCGCTCTTGGCCACCATGAACGCCGTCAACTCCTTGCGGCTGTCGTCGGCCGACACCGGCACGAAGGGGCGCAGCATCACGAAGCTGAGCTCGTCATCACCGGGGAGGCGCATGAGCAGGTAGTACGGGTCGATGCGGGCCTCTCGGGCCGGGCCCAGTGGCCGGCCCGTCTGCGGGTCGAACTGCTGGGTGACGGCCGCCGCCGTACCCGCACCGGGGTTCTGGGCCACGTTCCAGGCGTCGATGTTGTTGTAGAAGTCGTCGGGGCTGTCGATGTGGTAGCGGCCCCACATGGTGGTCTGGGTCCGGAACAGGTCCTCGGGGTAGCGGAAGTGGGCCCGTAGCTCCTCGGGCACCTCCTCCCCGTCCGTGAACAGCTCGGGGAAGGCCTGCCGGTAGGCGGCGAGCACAGGATCGGAGTCGTCGACGACGTAGAAGCGAACGGTCCCGTCGTAGGCGTCGACCGCCGCCTTGACCGAGTTGCGCACGTAGTTGAACTCTTGCTCCAGCCCGCTGCCCTGGGGCAGCCGGCCGGTGTCGGCCCGCTGGGCGTAGGGGTAGTTGGCCGACGTGGTGTAGGCGTCCACCACGTAGCTGAGCCGCCCGTCGACGATCACCGCGTAGGGGTCGGCGTCGAAGGCGAGGAACGGCGCCAGCGTGCGCACGCGCTCCTCGATGTCGCGCACGTAGAGGATCTTCGAGTCACCCTGCAGGTTGGTGGAGATGAGCGGGTTGATGTCGCCGAAGCGCAGGGCGAACAGCGCACGCCGCCAGTAGGAGCCGATGCCGACCCCGTCGGCGCCCTCGTAGCGCGTGTACTGGGTGCCCTCCTCGTTCTGGAAGTCGATCTCCCGCCGGTCGGTGTTGACCACGGCGTAGCCGGTCAGTCCCTCGCCCACGTAGATGCCGGGCTGCTCCTCGAGGTTCAACCCCGGCGTGCCGGCTACGGGGATGTCGGACACCACCAGCTCCGGCCGCCCGTTGGCCGTCTTGGAGTTGGCCGGCGCCGCCGCTGCCCCGTAGCCGTGGGTGTAGGTCAGATGCCGGGCCTCCCAGGACGCGGTGGGCACCCCCTCGATGTCGAGCTCCCGGGCCGACAGCTCGATCTGGGTCACCTCGCCGTCCAGCTCGTAGCGGTCGACGTCGACGTCGACCATCTGGTACTCCGGGCGCACCTCCTGGAGCTTCTGGAAGCTCTTGAGCAGCTCGTCAGGGTCCCACAGCCGGATGTTGCGCACCGTGTCGGCGTTGTCCACGAGACCGGCCCCGTCGAGCGAGCCGTCGGCTTGGAACTGGTTGGTCTCGACGTCGGCCAGCCCGAGGGCGGCACGGGTGGCGGCGATGTTGCGCTCGATGAACGGCCGCTCCCGGGACGACTCGGCCGGCTCCACCTGGAAGCGCTGCACGAAGGCGGGGTACAGCCCGCCCACGACCAGGGCGGCGATGGCCCACGAGCCCACGGCCAGGGCGGGCAGGATCCATCCCCGCCGGCGGATGTTGACGATCAGCAGCACGAAGGCGGCCAGCGAGATCAGGATCAGCAGGTTCAGCGCCGGCAGCTGGGCGTTGACGTCGGTGTAGGTGGCCCCGTCGACCGCCCCCCGGCTCGAGAACGTGAGCTCGTAGCGCTGGAGCCAGTAGCCCACGGCCCGCAGCAGGGCCAGGAGCCCCACCAGCACCGAGAGGTGGGCCTTGACCTGCACCGTCACCCGCTGGGCCGCTCCCTGGAAGCGGATGCCGCCGTTGAGGTAGTGGGCGACCGCGGTGACGATGGTGATGATGACGATGCTGGCGAACGCCCAGTCGACCACGAACGACAGGAACGGCAGCTCGAACACGTAGAAGCCGACGTCGGTCGTGAAGAGCGGGTCGGCCACACCGAAGTCGCGGGCGTTGCGGAACAGGATCCACTCGTTCCAGCGGCTGGAGACGCCGGCCCCACCCACCAGGGCGAGGAGGGCGGCCACCCCGAGGCGCACCCACCCGGCCCGGTCGCCCACGACCTCGTGGTAGCGCTGGACGACCTCCTCCTCGGGCCCGGGCGGGCGGAAGCTGGGGGCGAGGCGGTCGGCGATGACCAGGTTGGACAGCAGGAGGGCGAAGAAGATCAGGCTGAAGACCAGACCCAGGAGGATCTTGGCCCCGAGCACGCCGGTGAAGACGCCGGTGAAGCCCAGCGAGTCGAACCACAGGTAGTCGGTGTAGAAGCCGGCGATGCCTCGGATCGAGGTCAGCAGGAGGAACGCGGCGGTGGCGAGCACCACGAGCCCGACCCGGCCCCGTGATACCGACGCCGGCGGCGGCCGGCGGGGGAGGTCGGTGGGAGAGCGCATGGTCGGGAGCCTATTGGTTGGCCCCTCGCTGTCGACGGCGCCATCGCTGGCGACGAGCGCGCCGCAACGGTCAGGCCCCGGCGCAGAACTACTTGCCCGATCTAGTGAGGAACCTCGCAGGTGGAAGGGCCTGCAGACGCGCAAGTAGTTCTGCGTCGGGTCCTCAGGCCGGTTCGGGCACCACCATGCACCGGCAGCCGACGTGGGCCGGCGGGCGCTCCTGCCCCGTGGGGAACGGCTGCCCCTTGGGCGTGGGGCCGGCAAGGGCGTTGTCGTCGCAGTCGGGGCAGGCCCCCTCGTCGTCGTCGACCACCCACCGCAGGGGCACGGCCGGCAGGGCGGCAAAGCGCCCTTGGGCGTGGGCGGCGGCCATGTGGTGGCGGACCAGGGGCTGGGCCCACGAGGTCTTCCACTCCCGGTAGGCGGACGAGATGGCGTCCTGGAGCGGGGCCTCGTCGCCATCGGCGGCGTCGACGGCTCGCTGCAGGCGGGCCCGCAGGTCGTCAGCCACCTCGCTGGCCAGTGCCGTGGCCAGATCGTCGACGGGCGGGGCCTCGCCGCCGCCCGCGGTCTTGGCCCCGTGGACGGCTCCCGCCTGGAGGTCGGCGGCGGCCACCTCCACGTAGCGGGCGACGTGGTCGTCGCGGCCCGGGAGGAGGTCGGCGAGCGTCGTCGGCCCCCGGTGCCGGCGGAGCGTGTCGAGAACCTCGTTCTGCTCGTCGGCCAGGGCCCGCTTCAGGCTCCGGATCAGACCCCGCTCCAGGGGCTCGATCTGGGCGTCGCGTTCCTGGAGCACGTGCTCGTCGTCCGCCGGCGCCCCGTTGGAGGCCTGCACGGGGGCGCCGGGAGCCGCCTCGGCCGGCGGCCGGTCGCCGTTGGTGGACGCCGCCTCGTCGGGAGTCACGCCCGGCGGCTGGTCAGCCTCGGCGTCGGGAGCCTCGACGGGAGTGGAGGGCTCGACCGCCTGCTCCTCGGGAACGGATCCGGCCAGCACCGCCTCGGCCCGGGCCGTCGCCACCTCTCGGTCGGCACGGATGCGGGCGAAGAGCCGCTCCACCTCGCTCTCCGGCCGCGGCTGCGACGACGGCGTCACCGGGGCGGGGACATCCGGGGGCGCCGGCGACTCGGGCGCCTCGGCGACCTCCGGCGCAGCAGCTTCGGCAACCGGCTCGGGGGCCTCGGCGACCTCCGGCGCAGGAGCTTCGGCCGGCTCAGGCGTCTCAGGCGTCTCGGGCGCCTCGGCGGCCTCCGGCGCAGCAGCTTCGGCAACCGGCTCAGGCGTCTCAGGCGCCTCGGCGGCCTCCGGCGCAGCAGCTTCGGCAACCGGCTCAGGCCTCTCAGGGGCGGGATCGCTGACCTTGGCGCCGGCCAAGGCGGCGTCGCCCTCTGGTTGGGCCGCCCCGGCGACGGGATGGAGATCGCCGGCCACGGGCTCAGCCACCGCGGGGATCGGCTCGAGAAGCTCATCGGGGACATCGGCGGCCTCGGGAAGGAGGTCGAGGTCGAGGTCGAAATCGAGGTCGGGAACGACGTCGGAGTCGGGGTCGGCGGGGCCAGCCGCCGGATCGAGCTCCTCGGGAGCCGGCTCGACCACATCGGCAAGGACCTCGGCCACCTCCTCCGGCGCCACCGCCCCCAACGCCTCGGGTTCCTTCTCGCCGGCGGTGCCGGCGCTGTCGCCGGCGCTGTCGGCGGTCCGCCGGTCGGCCGAGCCCGGTCGGGCGGCCGTCAGCCCGGCATCCCTCGCCGCCGACAGCTCGCTCTCGAGCTCTTCGAGGCTGGGCTCGGGACGAGCGCCGGCCCGCAGCGCCGCTGTCGTGGCCGCCGCCCGGGCCTCGACCTCGGCCACGCTGAGCGCACGCGTCGCCTCGTCGAGCGTCGAGCGCACCACCCGGTAGGCCTCGAGCAGTCGCTCCCGCCCAGCCCGGAGCTGCTCGAGGTGCTGGTGGGCGAGGCGCCGGCGGCGCACGAGGTCCTTCAGGATGCGCTCACGCATCGCCTGCGCCTCGGCCACCATCTCCCGGCCCTGGGCCTTGGCCTTCTCGATCTGCGCCTCCGCCTCTTGCTCGGCCTCGGCCCGGATCTCGTCCGCCGTCTCCTCGGCCTCCTTGGTACGACGGGCCAGCACCGACTCGGCCTCCTCGTGGGCCCGGGCGCCCTCGCTGGTGGCCTCCTGCACGAGGCGGGCCGCCTCCTCCTTGGCCTTGGCCAGGATCTCGGCGGCCCCGTCCCGCGCTGCGTGCAGCAGCCGGCCGGCCTCCTGGCCCAGTGCGGCGTCGATCTCCTGGTCGGTGGGCGTGCGCGCCGCCGCACGCGCCTCGGCCGCCTCCAGCCGTTCGCGCTGGAGCCGCTCACGTTCCCGGGCTGCCGCCAGCTCGGCCGCCACCTGGGCCAGGAACGCCCGCACGTCGTGCTGGCCGAAGCCCCGGAACGTGACCGGGAACTCCTTGCTCGCCACCTCCTCGGCGCCGAGCGCGTGGTCGGTGCTCACCGTCACCATGGTAGGAGCCGGAGCCCGGGCGGTCGTGGACCCCGAGCCGATCCGCTGCGCTACAGGAGCCCGCCGAGCACGTCCTCGAGCAGCCGGTCGAGCGGGTCCACCAGGTCGACCACGGGGTCGAGCAGACCGTCCGATCCGCCGGCCGGCGGCGGGGGGGGCGGCAGCGGTGGCGGGGGCGCCGACGGCTGCGGCCCGGGCACGGGCGGTGCCGGGCGGGTCGGTCCACGCCCCGGCGCCGGCGCACGACCCCGCGGCGGGGGCGGGCTGAAGACCGGTTCGGACGAGGGCGCGCGGAACAACAGCGGCGACCGCTGGACGGCCTGGTCCAACGCCGCCAGCACGTCGGCGCCCGGTGCGCCCTGGTCGAGCACCACGATCCCCCAGTCCGCTCCCGCCGACCGCAGGTCGAACACCTCCCGCCACCGCTGCTCGAAAGGGTCGCCTTGGCCGAGCAGGGCGATGGCCGCCCCCACCACGAGCTCGCCCACGGGACGGTGCAGCTCTTGGGCCAGCAAGGCAGCATCGAAGGCGGGCTCGTGCAGCAGTCCGGGCAGGACGGTGACGAAGAAGGCCAGATCCGGCTCGAAGTCGTCGGGGAGCGAAGCGGTCAGACCCGTGGAGAGCGGCTCCAGCTGCTGTCGGAGGTCGATGGCCTCGCCGAGAAAGCGCCGGTCCCAGGGGTCGGGGACGTCGGCGATGTCCAGCGGGCTGGGCGTCGGCGGCAACGTCCCCGCACCCGGGACCACGACTTGGCGCAGCGCCGGCAGGCCGCCGTCGAGCGTCCGCCCGCCCGACGACAGCTGGGCGTCGCCGCGGTAGACGGCGAAGGTGGCGCCCGCCGAGCGGAAGAGGCGAGCGGCGCCGTCCTGCAAGGAGAGGCGGGCGCCACCGGCCTCGACCACCACCTCGTCCTCGGCCACGACCAGCGCATCGCCGGCGGCCAGCGTGGCCACCTCGTCGAGCTCGAGGCGCGACGCCTCGACCCCGCCCTCGCCGGCTCGCAGCTCCATCGTCCCGCCGCTCGGGAGCTCCACCACGGCGTCGCCTTCCACCATCTGGATCGACCCGGGCAGCACCACCTCGTGAGTACCCGAGCCCACCCGTCGCTCCCCTTCCGACTCCTCGACCACGGCCACACCCGTGACCTGAAGGCGGGCCACCGACGACCGGCCGGACGCGTCGCCGTCGCTGGTCACGGCCAGGACCACCGCCGCCGCCAGCACCACGACGTTGGCGGCGGCCACGACCCGAACGACGGGAGCGATCCTCACCGCACCACCTGGGACGACATCCCCTTGCCGGCGCCCTGGGCGCGGTCAGGACGCTCGGCAGGGAGCACGAGGGTGAACGTCGAGCCCTCGCCGGGCTGCGATCGGCAGCTCAGGGTCCCCCCGTGGGCCCGGGAGACCTGCTGGACCAGCGCCAGCCCGAGGCCCAGGCCACCGAAGCGGCGGGTGGCCGAGCCGTCGCCTTGGGCGAAGTCGGCGAAGATGGAGTCGAGGCGATCGGGCGGGATCCCCACCCCCTCGTCGCTCACCGACACCTCGACCGTGGGCGCCGCCCCGTCGCCACCAGGTCGGGCGGCGAGCACCACCGGGCCCCCGCCGGGCGAGTACTTGACGGCGTTGTCGACCAGCTCGTCCATCATGTGGTCGAGGTAGCGCCGGTCGCCCTCGACCGCCGGCGTCCCACGGGCCACCCGGCGAACGAGAGGATGGCGCTCGTCCAGCCGGTCGCTCCAGCGGGCCTCGACGGCGTCGAAGAGCTCGGGGACGGGAACCGCCTCGGTCCGCAGCTCCAGGCGGCCGGCGGCCACGGTGGCGAAGTTGACCAGGCGGGTGATGACCCGCTCGAGCTGGCTGGCTCCGAGGAGGATCTCCGAGGCGAACTCCTGGGTGCGCTCGGGCGGGAAGGTCCGGCTGGAGAGCATGGCGGCGTAGGCCTTGATCGGCGTCAGCGGCGTCTTCCACTCGTGGCTGATGTTGGAGAGGAACTCCGTCTTCATGCGCTCGACCTCGCGCTCGGGCCGCAGGTCGCGCAGCACCACCACACCACCGCCGATCTCGCCCCCCGGGCCTCGCACCGCACCGCAGGAGACGGCAACGGGGACGGTGGAGCCGTCCCGGCGGGTGACGGTGCCGATGGTGCTCCACGGTTCGAGCCGGGGCATGGCCACCCGGGAGGTGAGGTCGTCGCCGGCGGTCCCGACCAGCGCCAGCGAGGCCACCGACTCCCCGCAGACGTCGGCGGCGGGCAGGTCGAACAGCTCCTCGGCGGCGGCGTTGAAGTCGGTGACGGTGCCGGAGGCGTCGACGGCCATCAGCGCCTCGCCCATGCCCGCGACCACGGCTTCCATCCGGCCGCGCAGGCGGGCCTCGTCGATGGCTGCCTCCCGCAGCTCACCGGTCATGGTCCCGAGGCCGGCGGCCATGGAGTCGAAGGCATCGCTGAGCGTGCCCAGCTCGTCATCCCGCTGGAGCCGGGCCCGGGCGTCGAGGTTGCCGGCCCGGATCTCCTCGGCCGTACGGGTGAGGCGGCGCAGGGCGGCGCCGATGCGCTCGCCGACCAGGCCGGCCAGCACCAGGGCGGCCAGGGCAGCGCCCAGGGCCACCAGGAACAGCGTGCGGAACAGCGACTGGCGGGTGTCGGCGACCACCGTGGTCGGTGCCGACACCACCAGGGCGAACGCCGGCTGATCGTCGGCGCCCACCGCGTCGGCGGCCACGAAGCGGTCGCCCACGACCTGGCGGGTCGACTCGGCACCACCGAGCGCGGCCCTCGCCGCGGCGAGGAGGGTCTCGTCGCCCGGCTGCGGCCCGGCCCGGGCGAACACCTGCTCGCCGTCGGCCACGGCCAGGCTGAGCTGGCGGTCGACCCCGAAGCGCAGGCTGAGGTAGCCGTCGTTGATGGGCTGGGCGGCGAACACCGCTCCCACGAACTGCCGCTGGCCCTCGACACCGCCGGGAACACCCACGTTCACCGCCGCCGCCCCGGCGGCCAGCGGGTCTCCCGCCAGCACCACCGGCGACCCGGCTTGGCCCTCCTGGTTGGCGACCATGTCGTGCACGACCCGGCTACCGGAGATGCCCACCTGCAGGCCGGGATCGACGACCCCGGGCCCGGGCACCACCACCCGGCCCTTGGTGACGTAGGCGACGAACGAGTCCGTGGAGATGAGATTGCCCTGGGCGATGGCGGCGAGAGTCTTCGTCACCTGCTCGCCGGCGATCACGCTCCGCTGCGAGGTGGGATCGTCGGCCAAGGCTCGCAATCCGCTGACCAAAGGGTCATCGCTGGACAAGCGGCTGAACAGCTGGGCCACCAGGTTGGCGCTGAGCATGGCGTCCTTGGCCGCCCGGTCGATCTCGTCGGCCTCGGTGGCGGAGCGGGAGCCGACGCGGAGGAGCGCCTCGTCCTCGATCCTCTGGATGAGGACGGCCGACAGGGCCACGGAGACGGCGAGCACGACCAGGAGCACCGTCCCCGTCGCCGCCGCCGCCACCCGGGCGGAGATGGAGCGTTGGCTGGCGGTGGACAGCGCCGCACCCAGGCCCAGGGCGCCCAGCACCCGGGCCCCGTTGGCCACGACGGCGAGATCGGCGAGGGTGGGCCACAGCGTGATGGCTTCGGCCACGATGAGCAACCCCAGCCCCAGCCACAGCTGGCGGCGAGGAGCCACCCCGTCCCCCCGCAACGAGCCGGCGGCCAGCAGGGCGATCCCGAGCAGCCGGGGGACGGCCACGGCCGAGGCTCCGGCGTCGGCCACGAGCAGCGATCCGTGGAGGAAGGCGGCCAGGCCCACGCCGGCGAACCCGGCGGCGAGCAGCATCCGGTCCTGCGGTCGGCCCCCCAGCAGCTGTGCGCGCAGCACCACCCCGACGCCGGCGACGGCGACGAGGAACAGGACGAACTCGGCAGCGAAGCCCAGCTGGGCCGACGCGGCGCTCACGCCTTCCTCCTCACCGCCCCGCGGGCGCCCGCCGTTGGGACATCTCTGTCCTCATCGGCACGCCATGAGCGACACTTGAGGACTTTCTTCGACGGGCCACGACGGGTCCTCGGCTGCTGTCGGAACCGGCACTACCCTCGTGCCCCGCGTGTTCTCGCTCATCATCAGCCTCGCCGTGGTCGCCTTGTCCGGGGCGGTCGTGATCTTCATCGTGCTGAGAGAAGAGAACCAGCCTGCCACGTCGCCGCCCGGGCCCCGGGTGCAGCTGCCCTCGCCCGAGCCCGAGCGGGCGCCGCCGTCGCCGGCCGCCCGCCGGCGCCGGCCGACCATCCGCAGCGCCGCCCCGCCGGCGCGGCA
>JAHWKL010000084.1 GCA_019347915.1 Actinomycetota bacterium | reverse complement strand
CCACCCGGTCGGGGTCGACGTCAGCCACCGAGACGACGGCCCCGGCGGTCACCAGGTGGCCGACGAGGGCCGAGCCCACCTTGCCGGCGCCCACCACCACCACGTGGCGCCGCTCGAGTGACTCGTTGCCCCAGGCGTGCTCTGCCAGCGCCCGCAGGGCGTGGAGCACGCCGAGGGCGGTGGCGGGAGAGGGGTCCCCGGAGCCGCCCGCCGACTCGCTCACCCCGGTGACGTGGCGGGTCTCCTGGCGGATCAGGTCCATGTCGGCCTGGGTGGTGCCCACGTCCTCCGCCGTCAGGTACCGACCGCCGAGCGAGTCGACGAAGCGTGCGTAGGCTCGCAGCAACTGCTCGCTGCGCAGGCGTCCCGGGTTTCCCACCAGCACGGCTTTGCCCCCGCCGAGGTCGAGCCCGGCCACGGCCGCCTTGTAGGTCATGCCCCGGGCCAGGCGCAGGACGTCCTGCAACGCCTCCTCGTCGTCTTCGTACGGTCGGAAGCGAACGCCGCCGAGGGCGGGGCCGAGGGCGGTGGAGTGGATGGCGATGATGGCGCGCAGGCCCGTGCCGGGCTCCGAGCACCGCACCACCTCCTCGTATCCCGGTACCTCGATGCGTTCCACCACCACGGGGCGAGGCTAGCGATGCCGCTGTTCCGAACGGCGCTACTCTTCGTGGCGGCCCAAATACGTTAAGTGAGGAGAGATTGCGCAGACTGCCCGTTTGGGTTTATCCTGTGCGTTGTGTGAACCCGCACTCGCTCATTGTCGCAGTCACATGGAGACCACATCATGACAATGCAACACGAAGCTTTCAGTGTACAAGACGCTCTCTTGACGCCGTCTGAGGTCGCCCAGCTGTTCCGCGTGAACCCCAAGACCGTGACCCGCTGGGCGCGAGCGGGCAAGCTGAGCGCCATCCGAACCCTCGGCGGCCACCGGCGCTTCCGTGCCTCCGAGATCCACCGCTGCCTCGAGGAGATGTCCGGCGAGGAACCGGCGTCGTAACACCCCCGGGACGTCGGTGCGAGGTCATTCCTCGTTTGAGACCTCGGCGCTGACCTCGATGACATAGCCCGACGCCACGCCGGCGAAGCTCACCACTTCGACGACGTGAACGCCGCTGACCTCGGCGCGGTAGACGTCCTCGGCATCCAGGCCGAACAGCCCTCCGTCGCTGTCGTCCACCACCAGGGCGTCGGCGTGCCCCTCTTCCCGGGCCCAGACGGCGAAGGCCATGTCGCCTTGGGGCGAGGTCACCAGGATGTTGACCTCGTCGCCCTCCTCGAGGTCGAGCAGGTACCGGTCCTGGAGCTCCAAGCCGTCGAGGACGCCCTCGATGCGGTCTCCCACCTCGATGGGCTGGTCGTCGTCGTCGTCCTCGTAGACCACCAGGTCCAGCGACGATTCGAAGGCGATCTCGGCGCCGTCCTCCTGCTGCGTGCCGACCAGGACCACGATGTAGGACTGGCGGGGCAGCTCCACCTCGTAGACGCCCGGCGCCACCGGCTCGTCGGGAGGGCCCAGGCCCAGCTGATCCACGGGGACCCCCTCCAGCTCGGCGATGACGTCCAGGGCCTCCCGGTTGAACAGCAGCGGGTCCCCGACGAGGTCCGTGACCTGCACGGCCACCCGCTCGCCGGTCAGCGAGAGGCGCAGCGTCTGGCGTGAGGATCCGGTTCGCAGGGTCAGCAGGCCGACGTCGTCCGGGTCCTCCAGGGTGAGCGTCCCCGAGCTGGTCGCCGGGCCGTCGGGGAAGGGGCGGTACGTGGAGCCCCCGCCGTCGAGGATCGCCTCCACCGCGACGTTCACGTCGGCTGCCGAGAGGGCGAGGGCGAACTCCTCGGCGAAGGCCAGGCCGGAGATGCCGATGACGCACCCGCGCCCGTCGACCAGGGCGCCGCCGCTCTGGCCGGAGCCGATGGCGGCGTCGGTCTGCAGGTAGGTCTGTGCGAACGCCACCAGGTGGCGCACCCGGGAGAGGATGCCGCGGGAGATGGCCGGCTCGGGCTGGACGTCGACCTCCCCCGGGTAGCCCACCAAGAAGACCTCGTCCCCCCGCTCGAGCCCCTCGTGGTCGGACAACGCCAACGGCGGAGCCTCCGCCTGCACCGGGCCGAGGACAGCGATGTCGGTCAGCGCGTCGACACCGACCACGGGGACCTCGTCGAAGACCGACCCACCGTGGAAGGTCACCGAGACCTCGGGAAAGGGGTCGACGACGTGCAGGTTGGTCACGACGTAGCCGCCCTCGATGAGCACGCCGCTGCCCGAGGCCACCGGGGTCTCCACCAAGGCCAGGGAGTCGTTCACCGCGGCCAGGAGGTCCTTGGGCGTCGTCGTCCCGTCGGCTCCGGTGGCCTCGGCGCAGCCCTCTTCGGTGGTCTCCTCGTCGGTCGCCGGCTCCTCGAGGGGGGCGGCTCCTTCGCCGTCGACGCAGCCACCGACCACGACGGCCAGGCACAGCGCAGCCAGGAGGCCACGAGCTGTCCGCCGTCCCCCCACCGGATCTCCTTCGTCCGCCCCGGCCGCTCAGCCAGGTCGGGCAAGGCTATGGCATCGGAGGGCACGGCCGGCGGGGACCATGGGGGGGTGAGTCGGCGAGCGGGGTTTCGGGGAAGGCAGGACGCATGCCCGATCTCATCGTGAACGACCCGGCCACCGGCGAGACCGTCGGCCGGCTGCCCTGCAGTGACGCCGGCGAGCTGGTGGCTGCCGCCCGCGCCGCCCACCCCGGCTGGGAGCGCACCGATCCCGCCGAGCGCGCCGCCCTGGTCAAGGCGGGCGCCCGCCGGCTGTGGAGGGAGCTCGACGACCTCGCCCTGCTGCAGACGCGGGAGAACGGCAAGCCCCTCGACGACTCCCGCGGGGGCGTCGAGGCCGGGCTCTCGGCCATGGAGCAGTACGCCGAGTTGGGGCCCCTCCACCGGGGCCGCTCGCTCCAGGGCCCCTGGGGCGCCTCCGACTGGATGCTGCGGGTGAGCCGTGGTGTGGCCGTCCTGTGCCTGCCATGGAACGATCCCGTGGCCATCGCCTGCGCCCAGATCGCCGCCAACCTCGTCGCCGGCAACACCGTGGTGTGCAAGCCCAGTGAGAAGACGCCGCTGGCCACCGCCCGGGTCGTGGAGGTGCTGAACGAGGAGCTGCCCGCCGGCGTGCTCGGACTCGGGGTGGGCGACGGTGGGCTCGGTGCCGCCCTCACCGGTCACCCGGACGTCGACGTGGTGGTGCACGTGGGCTCGGTCCGCACCGGCCGCTCCGTCGCCGCCGCCTGCGCCGCCCGCGGGGCCAAGGCCCTGCTCGAGCTCGGCGGCAAGGACGCCATGATCGTCGACGCCGGCGTGGACCCGGCGGCGGCGGCGGCCCAGGCGGCCCTGGGCTGCTTCGCCAACGCCGGCCAGATCTGCACATCGGTCGAGCGGGTCTACGTGCACCGGGAGGTCGCCGACGCCTTCGTCGACGAGCTGGTGACCCGGGCCAAGGCCATGCGGGTCGGGCCCGGCACCGACCCCTCCACCGACATGGGGCCCATGGTCGACGCCGGCCAGCGGGCGGTGGTGGAGGACCACGTCCGCCAGGCGGTGGAGGCGGGGGCCGAGCTGCGCTGCGGCGGGGCCCCGACCGAGGGGCCGGGGTCGTTCTACCCGCCCACGGTGCTCACCGGGGTCACGCCGGGGATGGCCGTGGTCGAGGAAGAGACGTTCGGCCCGGTGGCCGCCGTCCAGGTGGTCGACTCGTTCGACGAGGCCCTGGCACTGGCCAACGGGACCCCGTACGGCCTGTCCGCCGTGGTGCTGACGGCCGACATGGCCCACGCCCAGCGGGCCGTCCGCGAGCTCGCCGTCGGCACGGTGAAGGTGAACGCCGCCTTCGGCGGGGCGCCCGGCGGTGCCGCCTCACCGCACGCTGCCTCTGGGGACGGCTTCGGCTACGGCCCCGAGCTGCTCGACGAGCTCACCCGGGTTCGGGTCGTGCACTGGGAGCCGCCGCCGGCGGCGGGGTGACCGGCGCACGGAGGCACGTCATGCCGGCGCCGTGCGGTCGCGGAGGTGGTCGGTGAGTGCCTGGACCATGGGCACCAGCCGGGCCCGTTCCGGCACCAAGGGATCGGTGATCCCCTCCTCATGCGCTCCTTCGGCGCACACCGGTCCCACGCAGGCGGCGGTGACCCCGTGGTTGAACGCCCGCCGCAGCTCGTCGGCGCGGTGCTCACGTCGGGCGAGGAGGAACAGGTTGTGCAGCGCCGGCGCGGTGGTGAAGGTGACCGCTGCCAGCCGGCGGGCGCAGGTGGCGTCGAGCAGGGCGATCGCCGGCGCGGGGTCGGGGGGCAGGCTGGCCCGGTAGGCGTCGGCCACGAGCACCTCCGCCTTCGCCGCTTCGAGCGCGGCCACGGCGTCGGGCAGCGCCGCACCGTGCAGCTGGAGGACCACTCGGGCACCGTCCACCGGCTCGGCCAGAACCCGGGCCACCAACTCGTCGAACCGCTCGTTCGGTGCCCGCCACCACTGGGCCAGGCCGGCGGCGGTGTTGACCGACGCCACCTTGGCGCCCCGGTTGGCCACCCGGGCCCGGGCCAGGGCATCCAGCAGCGGTGCCCGCAGCCCCCAGCTCTGGGCGGCGTCGAACCACGTCCGCATCCCGAAGCCGGTGGAGGAGACGAGGAAGTCCGGGGGCTGGCGGATCACCTCTTGGGTCACGGCACGCAGCGACTCGTCGCCGGCGAGGGAGGAGATGCTCATGGTGGGGCCGTGGAGCGTGCCGGCGCCCCGGGTGTGAAAGAGCCGAGCTTGCTCCTCGGCGCGACGCTCGGCGGTGATGCCGACCGTCAGGCCTTCCAGCGGACCGTGCCCCACGTCAGGCATCTTTGCATTCGCCTCGCCGGCGGTCGGCCATCCGCCGGCGACCGGTGCCGACGGGCTATGAGACGTCGTCAGCGACGGTGTAGGTCCACACCTCGGCGGTGGTGGCCACGTCCGGCCCCAACTGACGGCCGCTGGCCAGCGCCTTCTCGACCTTCTTGCGGGCGGACGCCTCGTCGAAGGCCAGCACGCTGAGCTTGGCCTCGATCTCGACGGTGAAGGGACGCTTCTGCTTCGGCACGCCCGAACGCTAGAGAAAGAAGCACGCCGGAGCCAACCCGAGACGCCACGCAGCGCCATATGGCCAGTGGGGGCGGGGAACGATGCCGCCGCCGGGTGCCGGCGCAGCCTCCGGCTGGACCGGGTTGGTGGCGGGCTACCGTCGGTGATCATGCCGAGTCGCCTGGTGCTGTGGGACGTCGACGGGACGCTCGTGCGGGCCGGAAAGGTCGCCGGCGAGATCTTCTCCCTGGCCATCGAGCATGCCGTTGGCCGCCATCCCGGCGAGCACGGCATCTCCATGAGCGGCAAGACCGACCCGCAGATCGCCCTGGAGATCCTCGCCGGGATGGGGGTGGAGGAGGACGAGTGCCATCGCCACCTCCCCGTGGTGGTCGACCGGCTCCAGTCGGAGCTGTCCGGCGCCGTCGAGCTCATCCGGGCCCGGGGCCGGGTGCTGCCCGGCGTGGCCGAGATCCTGGCCATCCTCGCCGACGACGACGGCGTGGCGCAGTCGGTGCTCACCGGCAACACCGCCGTCAACGCTGCCACCAAGCTCGCCGCCCTCGGCCTCGACCGGTGGCTCGATCTCGAGGTCGGCGCCTACGGCAGCGACGATCCCGACCGGCGGGCCCTGGTGCCGGTGGCCCTGCGGCGGGCGGCCGAGCGGCGGGGGTGGACGCTCTCGCCCGAGGAGGTGTGGGTCGTGGGGGACACCCCACGTGATCTGGAGTGCGCCCGGGCCGGCGGCGCCCGTTGCGCGCTGGTGGCCACGGGGCACACGGCCCAGGAGGAGCTGTACGGGCGGGGCGCCGACGCCGTGTTCGACGACCTGTCCGACGTGGAGGCGGTGGTGAAGCTGCTGCGGTCGTAGCCTCGCCGGGCGGCGGGAGCGCCTGCTCTCGCCGGCTGCGCCCGCCCGCTAGTGCACTAGAACGTCGGTATGGGCACCTCGGGGCGGGTCGTGGTGGTCGGGTCGGTCAACGTCGACGTGGTGGTGTCGGCTTCCACCCTTCCCGAGCCCGGGGAGACGGTCCCGGGCAGCTCGATCGAGATCCTTCCCGGGGGAAAGGGGCTCAACCAGGCGGTGGCCGCCTCCCGTGCCGGCGCCTCCGCCGTGCTGGTGGGCTGCGTGGGTTCCGGTGACTGGGCGGAAGAGGTGGTGTCGTTCCTCCAGGGCACCTCTGTCGACCGCTCGTGGCTGAAGGACGTCGACGGCCCCACCGGCACGGCCGTCGTCACCGTCGACACCGAGGGGGCGAACACCATCGTGGTGGTCCCGGGGGCCAACGCCATGCTCACCGGCGAGCACACGGTGGCGGCGGTAGAGGACGTCGGTGCCGGCGGCGTCGTGGTCGCCCAGCTGGAGGTCCCTCACGATGCCGTCGCCGCGGCCTTCGCCGCCGCCCGTCGGGTCGGGGCGAGGTCGGTGCTCAACCCCTCGCCGGTCGGTGAAGGGGCCGCTGCGCTCGTCGAGGCGGCCGACGTGGTGGTGGTGAACGAGGCCGAGGCGCGGGCACTCGACATCCGGCCGCGACCGGGGCAGGCCGTGGTGATCACCCTGGGGGAGCGGGGAGCGGAGCTGCACTCCGGCGGCGAGGTGCACGCTGTCGACGCCCGCCGTGCCCGTCCCGTCGACACCACCGGTGCCGGCGACTGCTTCCTCGGGGTGATGGCGGCCGGCGTGGCCGCCGGCAGGTCACTTGCCGACTCCACCCGGGCCGCCAGCGTGGCCGCCTCCCTCCAGGTCGAGCGACCAGGAGCGGCGTCGGCCATGCCCTTCGAGGACGAGATCGCCGCCGCCCTGGGGGCGGGGGAGTAGGCGGCCACCGGTGGCGCAGGTCGTCGTCATCGACACCGACATCGGTACCGACATCGACGACACCTGGGCACTGGCCTTCGCCCTGCGGTGCCCGGAGCTCGACGTCCGCCTGGTCACGACGTCGAGCGGTGACCCGCTCGACCGTGCCGCCCTCGCCGCCGACCTGCTCGCCGCCGGCGGGCGCGGCGACGTGCCCATCGGCGTGGGGCTGGCAGGAGGCGGCGACCTGGACCAGCCCTTGCATGGGGTGGCCGGCCACCAAAGCCTCCAGGGCCATCCCGCGGGCGTCCACGACGGGGTGACGGCCATGGTCGAGACCATCGAGTCGGCGACCTCCGAAGTGACGGTCATCGCCCTGGGTCCCCTGACCACGGTGGCCGCTGCTCTCGAGCGACGACCGGCGATCGCCCACCGGGCTCGGCTGGTGGGCATGCACGGCTCGCTGCGGGTCGGTTACCGAGGCGAGCCGGGGCCCGTGCCCGAGTACAACGTGGCCACCGACGTCGAGGCCGCCCGGCGGGTCTTCGCCGCGCCGTGGGAGTGCACCCTCACGCCGCTCGACACCTGTGGTTCGGCCGTGCTGCGCGACGAGGCGTACCGCCGGGTCCGGGCCGGCGCCGACCACGATCGCCTGCTCGGCGCCGTCCTGGCCCAGCAGCGGACCTGGCTGGACGCCGTCGGCCTGGCCGAGCGGTACGACGGGGCCACCACGCCGCTGTACGACACCGTCGCCGTGCACCTGGCCTACGACGAGTCCCTCGTAGACATCGAGGCGGTCCGCGTCTCCATCGACGACGACGGGACCATGCGCCCTTCTCATGCCGGAGCCACCCTCCGCCTCGCCACCAGGTGGAGGCACCGGCAGGACTTCCTCGACCACCTGGCCGGGCGCCTGCTCGCTGGCGAGGGATGAGTCCGGGCGGCGGAGCACCTCTCCGCTGACTCGCTATGTGACCGAATCAGTTACCACTGTCCCGGTGCCATTGCGAGATCGGGACATTTGTCCCTGGTCAACGGGACAACGCGTTCTTTACCGTCCTCAAAAGAAGACCTCGACGGCGAAGGAGCAGACCATGACCGTTTCGGCGACCACAGGCCCACCCGTTCGTGTTCCCCGCCCCCGAGCGGGAGGCCGTGGCAGGCGGCGGGTGCTGATCGTCCTCGCCTGTACCGCCGTGGTGCTGGGGCTCGTCGCCACGCCCAGCGGCGCCATCACCGGCGGCCAGCTCGACGAGAGTCGCCATCCCTACGTCGGCGGGACGGTCCTCTACTACGCCCCTCTCGACGAGACCATCGTGAACTGCACCGGCTCGCTCATCTCCGCCACTGTCTTTCTCACCGCGGCACACTGTGGCCGGCACGACACCGCCCGCAGCGTGAGCTTCGACGAGGTCTTCGACCCCGCGACTTCTCAGCGGCACCATGGCAGGTTCTACGCCCATCCGGCCTACGACCCCGCCCAGCCGTATCACAACGACGTCGCCGTGATCGTGCTCGACGAGCCCGTGCCCGACGTCGACCCCACGAAGCTACCCAGGCTCCCGGAGGCGGGGCTGCTCGATCGGATGAAGGCCGACGGTTCGCTCAACCAGTCCACCCAGTTCACGTCGGTGGGGTACGGCTTCCTGGGCTACACCACCGAGCCCGGCGGTCTCACCCGGGTCCGAGGCCAGGTCCGCCACTACGCGGTGGGCTCGTTCAACGCCTTGGCGCCGGACCAGCTCCACATCTCCCAGAACCAGGCGCTCGACGATGGCGGAACGTGCAACGGTGACTCGGGTGGTCCCAACTTCCTCGGCGCCGGCGAGCAGGAGACCCTGGTCATCGCCGGCCTGACCTCCACCGGTGACACCTACTGCAAGGCCACCAACGTCACCTACCGAGTGGACACCGAATCGGCCCGCACGTTCCTCGGCCAATACGTGCCGCTCCCGTAACCCACGGAGGGGGCAACCATCGCCGGCAATCCTACGTTTCGGCCGGGAGACTGTCACCGCTCGCTCCGCTCCTGCGGGACGTATCATCTCCAGGTGCCCCATGCCTCCGAGGAAGTCGTCCGGGTCGCAGAGACGTTCGCGACGGTTGCCCGCACGCTGGCTGAGGACCGTCACGGCATGCAGGGTGCCCTGGAGAGGATCGTCCACCTCGCTGTCGACACCCTCGACGCGTGCGAGTTTGCCGGGATCTCCTTCGTCGAGAAGCGAAAGATCACCTCGCCCGCCGCCAGCAACGACATTCCCAAGAAGATCGACGAGATCCAGTCCGAGCTCGGCGAGGGACCCTGCATCGATGCCATCAGGGAACACGAGCTCTTCCAGACAGCCGACCTCAGGAACGAGAAGCGTTGGCCGCGGTTCTCGACGAGAGTCCACGAGGAGATGGGCGTCTCCAGCATCGTGTCGTTCCGGCTGTTCGTCGAGGAGGACACCATGGGCGCCCTCAACCTGTACGCCACCGCCCTGGACGCCTTCGACGAGAGCGACGTGGCCTTGGGATCGGTGTTCGCCGTCCACGCCTCCGTTGCCATGTCGGCTGCCCGCCGTCAGGACACTCTGGAGCAGAAGGCCGAGACCAGAGACGTCATCGGTCGGGCAAAGGGAATACTCATGGCCCGGTCCGGTGTCAGCGACGACCAGGCGTTCGACATGCTCAAGGCTGCGTCGCAGCGTATGAACGTGAAGCTTCGGGACGTCGCGGAAGATATCGCGGAGCAGGCGCCGCCACGGGACCTATCTACGTAAGTGCCGCAACCAGCCGGTGCTGCACGGAAGCGACCCTTCCCTCGCTGCGAATGTCACTCGCCCGTACGTCGTCGCCCTGCCTGCCCCTGATCGCCGGGGTCAGCACCCCACGGCCGCTTGGAGCACCCGACCGGCCTGGGCCATGCGTCCAGCGGAGAGCGAGGCGACTCTTCGCCGGAACGTGTGCCGAGGGATCGTGTGGATGTTGTCGAAGTTGACGACGCTCGCCGTCGGTACGCCGTCGGCCTTGGTCAACTCGAGTTCCGACACGAGACCACGGCGGGTCCGGGTGAGGGCGGCGACCACCACTGAGCCGATGCGATCGGCGACAGGGTCACGAGTGAGCACGAGCACCGGTCGGTCGCCGCCGGGCGTGGCGGCGAACCACACCTCACCCCGTTGCATCTGCCCAGTCCGACCAGTCTTCGGCCGGGCCCCAGTCCGCGATCTCCGCCAACGCCCGTTCGCCGGCGTCCAGCGGCTCCGCTGTCCAGCGGTCCGTGTATGACATCATGGTGCGCCGGTCCCAGAACTCCGGAGTCGACGGCCCGACTCGCTGGCGGGTGCCTATCGCTCGGAACTGGGGTGTTGATGGATGTCGAGCATGGGCTCGAGCGCCTCGGCTGGCGCAGAGGCCGGATCGGCGAGATCGGGCTCAGCCGAGGAACCGGGATGGTCGGGGTCGGGCGCCACGTGGTCGGGTCCCTTGCCGCCGTCACGGGTGTCGGCACGGATGGAGAGCCAGATGGCCACGGTCAGGACCGCCGAGATGACCAGCAGTGAGGCCCAGATGGGGAAGTGG
>JAHWKL010000083.1 GCA_019347915.1 Actinomycetota bacterium | reverse complement strand
TGAGGGGCCGGCGCAGAACTACTTGAGCGGTCTTGTGGAGAACCCGGCAGGTCAACTACACCCGGTGGGTCCAAGTAGTTCTGCGTCGGCACATGAGGCCGAAGGCGGCCCACGACGTCGAAAAGATTCTCGGTCGCCGGCCCGGTGCGGTCGGCCCTCGCCTACCGGCAGTCGACGGCGATGCCCAGCGCTGCACAGACCTCCGACATCCGGTCCGAACTGAGCCGGCCGAGCCGCTCGACGAGGACGCCGACGGACACGCTCTCGACCGAATCGAGGTTGATCGCCGAGCGCCGCGGGATCGGGTCGGTATCCGGCTGCAGAACAACCTCACTCGGCAAATCGCGAATGGTCGTCGTGCACGGGGCCACGAGAGCGCGTCGCAGCCGAGGAATGGCGGCGTCCCGGGACAGGACGACGACCGGTCGGCGACCGATGTCGGGAAGCTCGCACCACCACACTTCGCTTCGCGCCGGCAACACCCTCACGATGCTGCGGCCGCGTCCCTGAATGACGCCAGGTCTCCCCATTCGTCAGGCTCGTCGATCGGTTGCTCGTCGTATGCCGCGTACGCGGCATCGGTCACCGCGGCGCGATGGCGGGCCAGCAAGGCGGAGAGCGCCTCGTCGAGAAGGGCCGCATCGTTGAGCCCGTGGCGGAGTGTTCGGGCCTCTGCCAGCAGCTCCTCGTCGACGGTGGTGCTGACGCGTTTCCGTGGCATGCCCCGAGTATGCCATCATCGTGCCACGACTCCGCGCGGGCGTTCCGGTGCACCCGGCGGCTGAACGGGCTTGACTGCGCACTGACCCTCTCGGGGATGCGGTCGGGAGCGTCGCCGGCGACCAGCTGGAACTGCGTCGGCCATCGGCCGAGCCGCTGCCGAGTTCCAGATCGGCGTGACACCGGGCCGCCGCAGTCGGCATCATGAGCAGGGGGTGGTCCATCTTGGACCGCTACTGGGTACCATCGGACCGATGGCACGAATCGAACTCGAACGGGTCGAGACGTTGGAGCTGCTCGCAATGGTCTTGGCCCACCTGAACGACGCCGAAGCTCGCCATGAGATGTCAGCGAGAGTTCCGCTTCTGATGAGTATTCGGGACAAGCTTGCGAAGTCCCTCCAGGAGGACACATGACCTACACCCACGCTCAGGTTTCCGCCGCGAACAGCGCGGTCGACAAGTATCGCTCCGGCGAGGATGGCGAGATCGGAGCCGCCCTCGCCGTGGTTGGCCTCAGCGCAGAACGGGCAGCACGGGAGGCAAAGGTCCGAGACGACATGATTCGCGTCGCGCACCGTGCCGGCGCCTCGCTCCGACAACTCGCCGACGTGTCCGGACTGAACCGTAAGACGGTGACCGCCATCGTAGAGTCCGACGTTCCGGCCTGAGGAGCGTGCACGGCAGCACGAGGAACGCGGGCCTGCAGGTTCTGCTCGGCGACGGGATGAGGTTCGTCGTCCGGGAGTTGCCTACCTGGTAGGGGTGGTCGGCCTCGAGCACGCCGCCGGGAGGGGCCATCGGGCTCGGGGAGCCGGCCGTGGCGTTCGCCGGCGGCATGGTGCGAGAGGGTTCGTGGTCGGTCAGCAAGCCGCGCCGTTAGGCGCAGCCCTGCCGTTCGGCAGAGCGGCCATGCGGCGCCACTGGCGGCTCGACGAGGATGCGGCAGCCCGGGGCACTACGGGCGCAGGGAGCGACTCCGCCGGGACAGGCGGGCTTCGATGGTGCGCTCGTGGTCCAGATCGAGCTCGGGCCAGCGCCGGGGGTCGATGGAGTCCAGCACCGCCCGGGGGACCAGCCCCACCAGCTCGGCCCGGGCGATGGAGGCCTGGGCGGCCACGGCGTCGTAGACGGTCGCCGGCCCCACCACGAGGGGGTCGATCAGGTTGAGCGAGACCTGGACGGCGTCACCGACGGGCAGGCCCAGTGCCCGCACCGCCGGGCCGCGCAGCGACCGGGCCAGCGACCGGGCCAGGGCCAGGTCGGCGGGGCCGGCCAGCCACAGGTTGTAGGCCACCAGGACCGGGCGGGCGCCGACGGCGATGGCGCCGGCGGTCGGATGGGGCTCGGACGGTCCGGCGTCCGGCGCCAGGTCCAGGAACGCCTGACGGCGCACCTCGGGCAACGGCGCCCGCCCGGCGCCGTAGGCGAACGCCGGGACACCCAGCTCGTCGGCCGCCCACGCCACGAAGCGCTGACGGGCGGCCACTGCTTCGTCCAGGGTCGCCAGCCCGAGCGGCGCGAAGGGCACCACGTCCACTGCCCCCAACCGCGGGTGCACGCCGTGGTGGGCCCGGAGGTCGATCCGTTCCACGGCGAGCGCAGCCACGGCCCGGGGGGCGACCTCGCCCACCAGGGTCAGGACCGATCGGTGGTGGTCGGCGTCGGTGTGCACGTCCAGGAGGTCGTTGCCGGCGGCGGTGGCCAGAGCGGCCACCACGTCGGGGCGGCGACCCTCACTGACGTTGACCACGCACTCGAGGCGGACCGCCGGCGCCGCAGGCCATGTGGCATCGGAGTCGGGCGACGGTTGTGGCAAGGGCACGGCTATGCTTCGTGGCATGGGCGCTCTAGGGGCACCGGAACTCCTCATCATTCTGGTCATCATCTTGCTGGTGTTCGGCGGCGCCAAGCTGCCGAAGCTGGCCAAGTCGCTGGGCCAGGCGCAGCGGGAGTTCCGCAAGGGTACGGACGCGGCGGCCGATGACGACGAGGACGCTGCCAAGAACCGGCCCAGCGACAAGCCCGAGGGCAAGCCGAGCGCCTAGTCCGGTTTCGGATCCGGCGTTCCGGCGCCAACCCGCCGTGAACGCCCTGGGAACCGGCTGAGCTCGCCTGACGTTCCCCGTTCGGTACCCAGCTGGGAAGAGGTCGCCCGTAGCCATGGGCGGTTCCTCTACACGGTGGCGTACCGCCTGACGGGAAACGAAGCCGACGCCCAGGACCTCGTGCAGGAGGTGCTGCTGCGGGTGCGCCGGGGGCTGGCGACCTACCGGCCCGGATCGATGGAGGGTTGGTTGAGCCGGATCACCACCAACGCCTTCCTCGACGAGGTGCGCCGCCGCCGCCGGCACCCGACCGAGGCCCTGCCCCGGGAACCGGGACTGGCCCTGGCCGCACCCGACGCCGCCGGCGACCTGGCCGCGACTGCCCTCCCCGACGACCTGCAAGCGGCGCTGCGGGCACTGCCCGAGGAGTTCCGTGTCGCCGTGGTGCTCTCCGACGTGGTCGGCCTGCCCTACGCCGAGATCGCCGAGCACCTCGGCGTGCCCGTCGGCACCGTCCGCAGTCGCATCCACCGAGGGCGGCGTCTGTTGCGCCAAGTGCTCTCGTGAGCCCGCCGGCCTCCTGGCCCGAAGGGTCGCACCCCGCGGAGGCGCTGTCCGCCCTCGCCGACGGAGAGCTGGCTGGCGGCGAGCGTGCCACCGTGGCCGCCCACGTCCAGGGCTGCCCCGAGTGCACCGAGGAGCTGCGGGCCGTCCGAGCGGTGCGCGACGCGCTGCGGGCCCTGCCCCCGGTGGAGCCGCCAGCAGGCCTGCTCGACCGCCTGGTCGCCGACCTGGCCGGGCGCGGGGGCCCTCGCCGACGGCCGGCGCTGATCGGCACGGCAATGGCGGCCGCTGCCGCTCTCGTGGTCGTTCTGGTCCCCTCGGTCGCCGGGTTCGATCGCTACCGTCCCCAGGTCGAGCAGGCCATGGTGCGCCACGTCGCCTCGGTGTCGGCGCTGGCGGCGGTGGGGGCCACCACCGCCGACGGTGGCCCGAACCCGCTCGTGCTCCCGGAGCCCGTCACCCCCTCCACCGCGCCGCCCCGTGAGCCGGGGGACCTGCCGGCGCCGTACCTGGCCCCGCCCGAGCTGGCCGGCGGCTACCGACTGGTCGACGCCTTCGCCCATCCCGACGGTGTCCAGGTCGTCTACGAGCGCGGGCGGTATGGCTTGTCGGTGTTCGAGAGCCCCGGTGAGCTGGATCCGGAGGGGCTGGAGGGAGGGCAACCGGTCCGCGATGACGACCCGACGTGGCGCTGGCACGCCGAGGGGGTCGCCGGCCGGGTGGTGGTCCTGGAGCGGGGCGGGGTGGTGGTCACGGCGGTGGGCGACGAGCCCGGTGACGCCGTGCTCTCCGCCGCCCGGTCCGTGCCCGAGGCCCGGCCCCTCTCCTTGGTGCAGCGCCTGCGACGGGCGGCGGCGCTGGCGCTACGGGCGCTCAGCGCGTCGTCGGGACCGCCGCCGCCGCCCGCCGGCGCTTGAGGATCCGCCGGCGCTCTCGCTCGGACGCTCCTCCCCAGACGCCGTGGTCGACCCGTTGGGCCAAGGCGTACTCCAGGCACGGCTCTTTGACCGGGCAGGTGGCGCAGATGCGGCGTGCCAGCTCGACGCCCACGCCGTCGCTCGGGAAGAAGCGAGCGGGCGGCTCGTTCCTGCACTTGCCCTTGGCCATCCAGCTGGTGTCCATGACGCCTCCGTTCGCCGCCATCCCCCATACCACGGACGGCAGTCGCATTTGGTTCCCGTCACTCTTTTCGGGCAACGGTGGACACTCCTGTAGACGTTGTCACGGGCCGGCGGTGACGCGGGCCGCCCGAGCCGCTCCTAGCCTGATGCCGAGGAGGCACCATGCGACCTGAACAGCCCCGCCGAACGGGTGCACCCGGGGGAGGCGACGGCTACGCCAACGTGGCGGCCGGCGACGATCGCATCGGGATGGCTCGAGGCATCTGGACCGACGCCCCGACCTCTCCACCGACCGGCGAGGCCGGCCAGTCGTCTCCGCCCATCGGGGACCCCACCAGACCGTGGCCGGCACCCGTGCCCGCTCCCTCCTCGGTGAACCGGCGCGGTGGGCGGGGCGGGTGGTGGCCCGGCGCCGTCGCCGGCCTCCTGGCTTCCCTGGCCGTGCTCGGTACCGCCGTCGGGCTCGGGTTGGTGGGGGGGGGAACCACCGGGCCCCTGCGGGCTCCCGTCGAGCTGAAGGGGGAGCCACTCGACATCCGGGGGGTGATCGAGGCGGTGCAGCCCGGCGTGGTGTCGATCGCCGTGGAGGGTGTCCTCGGGTCCCCGGGGCGCCAGCAGTTGGTCAGCGGCGCCGGCAGCGGGATGGTCATCGAGCCCGACGGGCTGGTGCTCACCAATCACCACGTCGTCGCCGGCGCCACCTCGATGAGCGTGATGCTGGCCGACGGCAGGCAGGTCGTGGCCGATCTGGTGGGCAGCATCCCGTCGTCGGACGTCGCCTTGATCAAGGTGCGCGACGTCAGCGACCTGCGCACCGTCGAGCTGGGCGAGAGCGCGGCGCTGCAGGTGGGCGACGACGTGGTGGCCGTGGGCAACGCCTTGAACCTCGGCGCCAGCCCGACCGTGACCACCGGGATCGTCTCCGCTCTCGACCGCTCGATCACCACGCCCGACGGGATCTCGCTGGAGAGCCTGATCCAGACCGACGCCGCCATCAACCAGGGCAACTCGGGGGGGCCGCTGGTCAACGCCTTCGGCCAGGTGATCGGCATCAACACCGCCATCGCCGGCGGGGCCGAGAACATCGGCTTCGCCCTCAGCATCGACTCGGTGAAGCCCCTCATCGAGGAGCTGCGCTCCGGCGGCGGCGACGTCCGGGGCGGGGCCTACCTGGGCATCGGCACCGCCGACCTCGACGACGTGTTCCCCGAGGTGCTCGAGCGGCTGCGGATCGACCGGGACGACGGAGCGTTCGTGATCCAGGTGCAGCGGGGCACCGCCGCCGACGAGGCCGGCTTGCAGCCGGGCGACGTCATCGTGGCCATCGGCGACGAACCGATCGAGCGGGCCGGCGAGGTGAGCGGCGCCATCAGCCGATTGTCGCCCGGCGACGAGGTCGAGATCGGCTTCGTGCGCGACGGTGAGGAGCGCTCCGTCACGGTCACCCTGGGCTCGCGCGGCGTGGGGAACTAGAGCCGGCCGCGGTGCCGGTCCAGGTCCCCGAGACCAGGCCCGGTAGGCTCGGCGCGGTGTCGAACGTAGAGCAACAGGCCCCGTCCCAGCCCCCGGTGGGCCACGTCCGCATCGTGTACCTGGGCCCGGTGGCGCCCCACTGGGAGGTGCAGTCCGACTTCGGCGACCCCCGGGTCATCGATGCCCTCCGCCAGCGGGTGATGGCCCGCCTGGTGCTGCTGCCTCCGCACGACCCCCAGTTCCGCCGCAACCGTGAGCGGGTGGCCCGCGACGCCGAGCGCGAGAACTTGCTGCTCGAGTGGGACCTCGGGCTGCCCGACCAGCAGGCGCCGCCCGACCCGGCCTACCGCGCCTGAGGCGGTCCGTCCGTGCCCGCCATTGGCATCGACCTGGGTGGCACCAAGGTGCAGGGAGTGCTCGTCGACGCCGGCGAGGTGATCGGTGACGCCAAGGTCCCCACGCCCGCCGGCGGGGTCGACGAGGTGGTCGCCGCCATCGGCGACTGCGTCGACCGCCTGGGAGGCACGGACAAAGTCGCAGGAGTGGGGATCGGCGCCCCCGGGGTGGTCGACGCGGCGGCGGGCACGGTGCTCATGGCGCCCAACCTCCCTGGCTTCGGCGGGCCGGTGCCACTCGCCGCCCTGCTCGCCGACCGTCTCGACGGGGCGGGCGTGGTGGTCGACAACGACGTGAACGTGAGTGCCCTGGCCGAGCACCGGCTCGGCGCCGGTCGGGGATCCCACAACCTGCTGGGGGTGTGGGTGGGCACCGGCGTCGGTGGCGGGCTGGTGCTCGACGGGCGCCTGCGGCGGGGGCCCGGTGGGGCCGCCGGTGAGATCGGCCACGTCGGGGTCACCGCCGGGGGCCGGCGGTGCGGGTGCGGCCAGGAAGGCCACCTCGAGTCCTACGCCGGCCGGGCCATGATGGAGCAGGAGGCACGCCGGCGAGCGGCCGGTGGCACCCCCACGTTGCTGGTCGAGCTGGCCGGTGACAAGCGCATGAAGTCGAGCATCTTCGCCAAGGCGCTCGAGGCCGGCGACGGTGTGGCCGTCGAGTTGCTGGACGAGGCCATTGCCGCCCTGGGGATGGCGCTGGCCTCGGCCACTGCGCTCGTCGACCTCGAGCTCATCGTGGTGGGCGGCGGACTGGCCGAGAAGCTGGGCGCCGGTTTCGTCGGCCGCATCGAGCAGGCGGTGCGCAGCCGCCTGCTGGTGCCGTCGTCGCCCCTGCGGGTCGTGCCGGCGTCGCTGGGCGACCTGACCGGCGCCCTCGGTGCCGCCCTGCTGGTGGAGGAACCGGTGGAGGTATGACCTCCCGGGAGAGCGGGCGATGACCGAGGCCCGGACGGTGATCGAGCCGCTGGAATGGGGGGCGGATGCGCCCGCCGGCGCCAGCGACGGCCACGAGCGGTTCATCAACCGCGAGCTGTCGTGGCTCGACTTCGGGGCCCGGGTCCTGGCCCGGGCCGAGGCTCCCGAGGTGCCGCTGCTGGAGCGGGCCAAGTTCCTCGCCATCTTCAGCGAGGGCCTGGACGAGTTCTTCCAGGTGCGGGTGGCGGGGCTCAAGGACCAGGTGGCGGCCGGGCTGCGGGCGGTGAGTCCCGACGGGCTCACTCCAAAGGACCAGCTGGTGGCCATCCGGTCCCGTGTGGGCGAGCTGCTCGACCGCCAGTCCCACATCTTCCTCGACGAGCTCCGCCCGGAGCTGACCAAGGTGGGCATCCACCTGTCCGACTGGCACGAGCTCGACGACGACGACCGCCGCGAGCTGGTCGAGGTGTTCGAGCGGCAGATCTTCCCGGTGCTGACCCCGCTGGCCGTCGACCCCGGTCACCCGTTCCCCTACATCTCCAACCTGTCGCTCAACCTGGCGGTGATGGTCCGCGACCCCGACACCGGCGAGCGCCGCTTCGCCCGGGTCAAGGTGCCCAACGTGCTCCCCCGGTTCGTGGTGATGGCCGACGGCGAGCGCTCCGTCCCCCTCGAGCAGGTGATCGCCGCCCACCTGGACGCCCTGTTCCCCGGCATGTTGGTGGAGTCGCACCATCCCTTCCGCGTCACCCGCAACGCCGACCTCACCCTCGAGGAGGACGAGGCCGACGACCTGCTCGCCGCTGTCGAGGTCGAGCTGCGCCGGCGGCGCTTCGGACGAGCGGTGCGCCTGGAGGTGGTCGAGGGCATCGACGAGGAGATGCTGGCCCTGCTCGTCCGGGAGCTCGACCTCGGCCACGACGACGTCTACGTCACCCCCGGGCCGCTCGACCTCGGCGGGCTGTGGGGCGTGTCGTCCCTTCCCCGCCCCGACCTCAAGGACGACCCGTTCACCTCGGTCACCCAGGCTCGCCTGTCCGGCCCCGAGGACGAGCCGGTCGACGTGTTCGACCGCATCCGCCGGGGCGACATCCTGGTCCATCACCCGTACGACTCGTTCACCACCTCCGTCGCCGCCTTCATCCGCCAGGCCTCGTCCGATCCCGACGTGCTGGCCATCAAGCAGACCCTGTACCGCACGTCGGCCGACAGCCCCATCGTCGAGGCCCTGATCCGTGCCGCCGAGCAGGGCAAGCAGGTGGCCGCCCTCGTCGAGCTCAAGGCCCGCTTCGACGAGCAGGCCAACGTGGCCTGGGCCCGGGCGTTGGAGAAGGCCGGCGTCCACGTGGTCTACGGCCTGGTGGGGTTGAAGACCCACAGCAAGACGGCCCTGGTGGTGCGCCAGGAGGCCGACGGCATCCGCCGGTACTGCCACGTGGGCACCGGCAACTACAACGAGAAGACAGCTCGCCTCTACGAGGATTTGGGCCTGCTGACGTGCGATCCCGACATCGCCGCCGACCTCACCCAGCTGTTCAACTACCTCACGGGCTACGGGCGCCAGGAGCAGTTCCGCAAGCTCCTGGTGGCACCCGGACCGCTGCGGCCCCGGGTGGCCGAGCTGATCGCCGGGGAGGCGGAGGCGGGGGAGGACGGCGGGCGGATCATCATGAAGCTCAACAACCTGGTCGACGTCGACATGATCGACGCCCTGTACGCCGCGTCGCAGGCCGGCGTGGAGATCGACCTGATCGTCCGGGGCATCTGCTGCCTGCGACCGGGCGTTGCCGGCATGTCCGAACGCATCCGGGTGCGTTCCATCGTCGGCCGGTTCCTGGAGCACTCTCGCATCTTTCACTTTGCCAACGGGGCCGGCCCCGGTCGACCCGACTGGTACCTCGGCTCCGCCGACCTCATGCCCCGCAACCTCGACCGCCGGGTCGAGGCGGTGGTGCCGGTCGGTGACCCGGAGCTGCAGCGCCGGCTCCAGGAGATCCTCGACGTCAACCTCTCCGACGACCAGCTGGCCTGGGAGCTGCAGCCCGACGGCGGCTGGCGCAAGGTCCCTGGGGGAGGCGGCGTCAACACCCACGAGGCGCTCCGCCGACTCGCCGGCGAGCGGGCCCGGCGGCGCGACCCGTCGTGACGCCGGGAGCGGTCGAACAGGGCACGAGCGGACCGGGCCAGACAACGGCACCGCAGCCGGTCGTGCGGGCGGCGGGCGGCGCTCTCTGGAGGCGGACGCCGTCGGGTGACCTCGAGGTGGTCGTCGTCCACCGCCCCAAGTACGACGACTGGTCGCTGCCCAAGGGAAAGTGCGACCGGGGGGAGCCCGACGCCGAGTGCGCCCTGCGGGAGGTGGAGGAGGAGACCGGCTACCGCTGCCGGCTCGGGCCCGAGCTGCCCGGTAACGCCTACGCCGACCGCGAGGGGCGCCCCAAGCAGGTGCGGTACTGGGCCATGACCGTCGTCGACGGCGCCTTCCGCCCCAACGGCGAGGTCGACCAGGCACCGTGGGTCGTGCTCGACCAGGCCCGGAGGATGCTCTCCTACCGGCGGGACGCCGAGGTGCTCGACTCCCTGCCCGGCGCCATCGCCCAGCCGGGCTGAGCCCTCGGCAGCCACCCTCCTCCCGGCCCTCGGCAGCCACCCTCCTCCCGTTCTTTGTCGGCTGAGCCACCGTGGCGGGGGAAAATCCGACAAAGAACGGGGCTGGGGGAGGGGGTCAGCTGTCGGAGAACCAGTCCCGGTGCTTGTCGGCTGACGCCTTCTTCCACGCCTTCGGCCACTTCTCGAGGGCCCTGCCCATGGCCGTGCGCTCGGCGGCCACCAACTGGCCGGCGGCCAGGGCCGGGCCGCCGGCGGCGGTCCCGGCCGCCTCCCGCAGCCACGCCTCGGTCACCTCCGCGTCCTGCACCTCGCCGAGCACGTCCTGGAGCCGCCCCAACCGCTTGGCCAAGCGCTTGGCCGACTTGCCCACGACCGGTCGTACCGCCTGGGCCGCGTAACGGCACCGCTTGGCCTTGGTCCGCACCTTGTGCAGCTCCTCGGGCGAGGGATCGTCGCCCAGGTCGACGACGGCTTCCCGCAGGCGCACCCAGCGCCGGCGGACCAGGCCGGGAAGCACCTCGCCGGCGGGCACGTCCGCCTCCGGGAGGCACGGCGGCGATTCGGCCGCCGCCACCAGGGCGTCGAGCAGCACGGCGTAGCGATCGCTGTCGAGGGCCTCGTCGAGCT
>JAHWKL010000082.1 GCA_019347915.1 Actinomycetota bacterium | reverse complement strand
TCAGTGCCAGCTCCGGCGCCGGTGGGACGCGCATCCCTCCTGGAGAAAAGCGGGCCACGGTTCATCGGATGTCGGCGACCATCAGGCCGAGCGACTCGGCGGCCGTGAGCAACGCTCGATCACCGGCGACGAGGACAAGATCAGCCTCGAGGACCTGCAGTGCGGCAGCAAGGTGCACAGCGTCGTAGGCCCGGAGCGCCTGCGCCTCGGCCAGGTCAGCGGCTTGGCAGATGAGGCTGTCGTCCACGTCGACTAGGTGGAGCTGGAGCAACAGGCCCTCCAGTTCCTGCGTCGACGACCGGAGTTCCTGCGTCGACGACCGGAGTTGCTCCGAAGAGATCCTGGCGGTGCGGGCCGCTTGCCCGACGGGAAGGCGCAGTGACGGCTCTCCACGACAGCCTCATCAGGCCACTGAACGAGCCGGCCCCGACCGGCTAGGTATTGGGAGAGGATGCGCTGACGTGGCCCAGAGCGGAGTTGGGATCGCGTTCCACGGCGAGGTCGCCCATGGAGAGGATGCCGACGGGCCTGCCTTCCTCGACCACCGGCACGCGGCGGATCGCCTTCTGGCGCATGACGTCGCCAGCGGTGGTGAGGTCGTCGCTGGGCGCGACCGTCACGACTTCCCGACTGCAGATGTCTCCAAGCTTGGTGGCGCCCGGGTCCCGCTCCTCGGCGAGTGCCCGTACCACGATGCCCCGGTCGGTGACGACGCCGCACAGACGGTCACCCTCCAGCACGATCACGTCGCCGATGTCTCGTTCCTTCATCTTCCGGGCTGCTTCGGTCACTGAGGTCTTCGCTTCGAGGGCCACCGGATCGGCGGTCATGACGTCTCGGACGGTGGGGGGCATGGGTACCTCCTGTTTGGTGCGGGGGTCGTTGGCGATCTACCCGGGTGCCGACACACCTACCCCCGTAGATGTGCCAATGCCGTGGTGGTGGTCTTCACTGCGGGGCGGTAGCACCAGCGAACTCTTCACTCTCGGCGGGTGCTATATGCGGACGACACTATTACGGCCGAGGCAGGTTGTGCATACTGCGCATGTGGACCCGACGTTACGGCCGGGGTGCCACTGGGAAGACACAGCCAGCCAGGAAGCGAGAGAGGGAGCAGACATGAGACTGAGACGATTGGCCAAGGTCGCTGTGGCCGCCGCCCCGCTGATCATCGGCAGTGCCAGCCCCGCCTACGGTTGTCTGGTTCTCCCGGAGAATCAGGGTACTCAGAACGCGGCGGATCAGGGCGCGTTCCCGTGCGGGCCCGTCGGTTGCGGCCCGAACGGACCCTTCGAGGCACTCCAGGAGGCCGATGCCCGGAGCGAGGGCGAGGGCTTCAGCTGCGATCCGATGTGTGTGGCCGGGAATCCCGACAAGTCGGGAGGCCCCAACCCCTAGACCGGGAGGTTTCGAAGAACGGTAGTCGGGCGTGATCCCACGGGGAGCGGAGCTGCTCCGGTGAGATCGCGCCCTTCTGCCGTGGTCTGGCGGACAGCCGCTGGCGGAGGCGCCTGCTGCTGCCACCAAGGCTCGGCAGGTAGCGTTCCGCCGGCGTGGCTCGCCCAATGTCTCGGTTCCCACCGACTTTCCTGTCTGTGTTCGAACGTGGGCATCCAAGGTTCCGCCACCGCGAGCTCGTCGCCGCCGACGACCTCCCTGCGCTCACCATTTCGGCATGAAGGGCACTGACGAGGAACGCTCGTTCTTCGCTCCTCTTGTCGGCGACGGACGACCGCTGCTCCTCGCCATGGCCGGGGGCCTCGTGTTCGCCGGTGGGTTCGCCCTTTTCCTGGCGGCGACCGGAGACCTCCTCCCCCATGATGTCCACTACCTGGGCATGACCGCGGACGACCTCTGCGGCGTGGCGGGGTGCCGGATCGTGGATTTCATGGTCCACGACCGGGCCGCGTTCGGAGGAACCCTGTCAGCGATCGGCGTGCTCTACGTCTGGTTGACGGTCTTCCCGCTGGCGGGGGGTGAGCAATGGGCTTGGTGGACAGTGCTGGTCACGGGCGTGCTCGGGTTTCTCGGCTTCCTGGCCTACCTGAGCTACGGCTATCTCGACACGTGGCACGGGATCGGCACCCTGCTGCTGCTGCCGCTGTACGCCGTGGGTCTGCTCCGCAGCCGGTCCCTGCTCACGGGACCATGGAGGTGGCGGAGCCTTCTGGCGCCCGGTCGCTGGATCGCCGATCGCGATCGGATCGCTCTCGGGCGAGCGGTGTTGCTCTTCGGGGCCGTGGCCACCGCCGGCGGTGGAGCGGCGATACTCCGCATCGGCATCGGCGACACGTTCGTCCCCGAGGACCTCGAGTTCATGGGACTCTCCGCCGCCGAGCTGAGGGCACTCAATCCCCGCCTCGTGCCCCTGCTCGCCCACGACCGCGCCGGCTTCGGGAGTGGGGTCCTTACCCTGGGAGTCACCACGACACTGTGTCTGTGGTGTGGTGGGTTGAGCCGGCACCTGCACCAGGCGGTGCTCGTCGCCGGCGTGGTGGCGCTCACTGCAGCTCTGGGCGTGCACTTCGCGGTCGGCTACACCGACGCCTGGCACCTCCTTCCGCCCCTTGTCGCCGCGGTGTGTCTCCTAATCGGCGGGACGCTGCAGCATCCCGGGTACCGCCGGGACACCACGGGGCTTCGGGACCGGCGTCCGTCGCAGCGCTGAGGGTGTCGATCGCTCGCTCCCAGCATGATGCCGGCGCCACGGAAGGGGGAGCCGCTCGAGGGGCACGAAGACGAGCATGGCCACGAGGTGCGGGAGGAAGATGATCCCGATCGTGGCGAAGGTGACGAGGTGGAAGGAGGCGTACAGGGCCAGCAGGGCGGCGCGCCCCCGGCCCCGCAGCACGAGGAGCAGGGGCGCCAGCACCTCCAGGGCGACCACGCCGTACTGCGACGCCTGCAGCGTCCAGGGGTGCTGGAGCAGCGGCTCGGCCAGGAACGTCCCCCGCCGAACGACCGCCCAGGAGATCGTGGCGCTGTCGAGCCAGTTCATCAGCCCGTCGCCGTACCGCGCCTTGGCGAACACCGACAGGAAGTAGGTGGCCACGACCGCCACCATGGTCACCTTCACCGCCCAGCCGGCTGCTTCGGACGGCGAGCGATCGCCCCATCGGGCCCGGTCCACGGTGGCCAGAGCGAAGAGCAGCACCAGGAAGGCGAACCGGTCGTGGTCGACCTTGCCGTAGGACTGCCCGATCACCATCCACTGGAGGTACAGCACGGCGACGGTCCAGCCGAGCAGGCGGGGAGCGCGGTTGGTGGCGGCCACCAGGGCGGTGGCCAGGAGGGCGACCATGACCCCCCGCACGAACCCCGCCGTGGGGGTGGGCAGGGGGAGGAGGCGGCCGATGGCCAGCGGCTGGTAGAGCGCGCCCGGTACGTCGGCGTGGCCGGCGACCCACGAGGTGGTGAGGAGCACGTCGACCCAGATGAAGGCGTAGGCCACCGTGCGCAGCACGGCGATGCGCCCGAGCGCTACGGGCTCGAACCACCACCGCTCCAGTGCGGTCACGGCCGGGCCCACTCGGCCACGACCTCCTCGGTGACGGCGCCGACCGGACGCCCGTCACGAAGCTGGTACGAACGCCGGACGACGCGGACGGCGGCGTAGCGAGGGGCGTCGGGCCGCCGGCGCTCGTGGGCGACGGCGAGCTGCTCGAGGATCTGCGGGTCCTCGATGAAGCGGGGCAGTTGACCCTCGACCTCGGCCCGGCGCATGCCGGTGGCGCCGTCGGACACCGCCACCACCCGCCCGTCGTCGAGGACGGCCTCCACGGTGTTGGACACCACACCGGCGTTCGGGTCGTGGGCCGAGGAGTACATGGAGAACGGCCCGAAGGGGAAGTGGTCGTCGCTGCCGACGACGGTGCCGGCCACGAGCAGGCCGAGGGCCAGGCCGGCCACGCCCAGGCGAACGACCTTTCCGGGGGTGCCCAGCACAGGCAGAGGCTACGGCAAAGAGGCGGCTGGGCCCCGGCTCGTGGCTACGGCCGGCGGTCCCTCCGAGCGACCCTCACCGGCAGTGCCACCATTCCGGCCGGGGGGCGCCAGAAGGCCACGAGCAGCACGGCAACGGCCACGATCGCTCCCACCTCGGCGGCGGTGGCCTGCACGCTGGCGTCGGTCCAGATCTGCTCGCTGAAGCCGAACAGGCCGACTGTCCGGCTCATGACCAGGGCGGCCAGCGAGGCGACGGAGAAGACGACGCTGGCAACGCCGATGCGCACGTCGCGGCGGGCCAGCAGGGCCACGACGAAGAGGGCTGAGACCACCACGTTGGCGATGAACCACGGTCCGATGTAGCGGATGCCCCGGTAACCGTCCTGCCAGAGCTGGAGGTGGATCAGCCCGCCGACCAGCACGAAGCCGGCTGCGGCCATCCGGGCGACTCGTTCCATGTGCTTCTCCTCGGTGTCGTGGTGTGCCGGAGTGTTCGGCGCCGCCTGCCTCGGTGTACGACATCGGCCAACGCCCATGAAGGGCGCTGCGGGCGTGCCGGGCCGCTGCCGCGAGGGGATCAGACCAGAGCGATCTCGTGGTGAAAGGGCCGGCCGTCGAAGGCCGTCGTGGCCGGGTTCTCGGCCGGCGAGGCGACGCAGATCCAGATGTCGAGGGGCTGGGCCAGCAGGCCCTTCATGGCCACGCCCAGGGGGTCGGCAGCGTCGAGGCCGACGTTGAGGAACGAGAAGCCCTGCCCCCGGGCGGCGTTGTAGGCGTCCAGAACCAGCGCCCGCAGCACCTCCGGCTCCTCCGGCGGCACGCAGACGTGCACGGCAGTCAGGTTGCGCAGGGCCTCACCCGTGGGAGGCAGCCGGGTGGACCCCAGTGCCGGCGCCAGGGCGTTGAAGACCGTCCTCACTGCGGCGAGCTTTGGCGAGTAGCCGGTGACCCGGAGCCGCTTGAACGCCGATTGGTCCCAGACGGCCAGGAACCCCGCCAGACGGCCGTCGGGGCGTCGAGCCAGGAGGTAGCGGGAGAGGTCCAGGGCCGGGGCAGCGTCGATCCAGGCCGACAACCCGGCGGTGTCGAGGACGTGGGCGAGCTGGTGGCCGGGTGCCACCCGTGACCACAGTTCCGCCATCTCCTCGACGTCCGAAGGCTGGCCGGCGGCGATGCTCACCCCCGCCTCAGCCCTCCGCCGTCGCCACAGGATGGGAAGGGTGTGGGTCCGGAAGGTCGCCACCCGACGGAGGCGGGGCAGGCCGCGGGGGCCGGGCATCCGCCGCTCCATGGCCCGGTTGCCGGCCAGGACCGTGAGGAAGGCCAGGACGTCGGGGCCGCCCGCCTCGATGCAGGTGTGGCCGGCCCAGGCCGTCAGGTCGTCGGCCACGCCGGTGCCCCGGTGCCCGGGAAGCACCTTGAGGTCGCTCACGTACATCGCCGAGGTGGGCTCACCGTTGCGGTACACCGTCCGTTCCGCCAGCGCGATGCAGCCGACGACCCCGGTGGCGCCCGCCGGGTCGTCGACCACCCCGACCCGCCACGAAGCTCCCTCCAGCCGGTTGAGGGCGAAGAAGTCGGGGGCCCGGTCGACGGCCAGGCCGATGTCGCCCTCCATGGGGCAGGCCACCGACAGGGCGACGAGGGCGGCATTGTCTGCCGGCGTGGCCTGGCGGACCCGGTCCGCTGTCACGGTGAGATGCGGCACACGGCGATGCGGCGCTGGACCGCACTGCGGTCGCGGCGGATGAGCGCTTCGCCCCGGGCCCGGTCCTCCACGACCGTGTCACGCCAGCGGTCGGGTACCTCGGTCCAGCCCACGAAGTTCCGGAACACGAGGCAGGCGCCGGGCGCCGCCGTGCGGACCACCTCGGCGAAGAGCTCGTCGATCTGCTCCGGCGTGAACCACTCGAGGATGTTCGAGAGAGCGTACCCGTGGACGCTGTCGTCAGGCAGTGAACGCAGGTACGTCGTGTAACCGCCGTCGACCAGGGTCAGTCCATCGAGCGACGAAACCGTCTCGGAGCGCCCGGAGTCGAGATAGGGAGGGACGCCGTCGGGGACGCCGACGGGGTAGGAGCCGGTGAACATGTGATGCACGAAGTAGTTGGTGGAGACGGGAACCTCGGTGAGGGTGTGCTCGGCCAGCGTCCGGAAGTGGTGGGCGAAGCTGGGATTGTCGACGTGCTGGAAGAAGGCGGGGTGGTAGGCCTTTCGGAACACGGCGCGGTTCAGCAGCACGCTGAACATCAGCCGCCAGCGGCGCGTGTCCCATTCCCGCTCGTAGAACCGGCGCTGCTCCTCGAGGGTCTGGCACCCCAGCATCCGCCGGATGCGGCCCGGCGGGTGGATGAACAGCCGTACGGAGGAGATGACGGCGCCGATGAAGCGCTCGGTGACGCCGGCGTTGAGCAGGCCCCGCTCGATCCAGTGGGGATGGGCGTCGAAGCACTGGCGGGCGGCGGGCCCGAGCTGTCCCTTCAGGCCGTCGTAGCGGGCGCGGCGGTCGGCCGCCGGCATGGGTGCGCCTCCGAGGAACGGGGTCGCCTCCACCGGTCCCAGGGCACTGACGGCCGTGGCCTTGAGCTCGATCAGAGAGCTCTGGACGGGGTTCACGTCGACCGCCACCACGCCGCCGGCCCCGGCGGCGAGCAGCGAGAGGGCGGTGCAGCCTCCCGAGCCCACGACCACCAGCGTCCGGTCGGGGGCCGGCGCCAGGGCCTCGATCTCGAGCAAGGGGTCCTCGCGCACCTGGGCGAAGTACAGGCGGTCGTGACGGGCGTCGGGCAGGGTGAGTCGCTCCGACACCCCTATCTTGTACCACGGCACCGCCGTACACTCCGCCCATGGGGGCCGGCGCCATGACGTCCCTCGAGCTGCTCCGCAGCTGGCTCCACTGGCGTGAGCCCGCCGTAGCCGACCGGGTTGCCGTGGCCACCCGTACCGGGGATGGCTGGGAGAAGCTCACCTACGCCGACCTCGATCGGCAGTCGTCGGCCATGGCGGTGCGCCTGGCCGATGCCGGCGTGGGTCCGGGCGACCGGGTGGCGCTGCTGGCCGACCCGGGAGGCGATTGGGCGACTGGGCTGTTCGCCGTCTTGCGGCGGGGCGCCATCGCCGTACCCTTCGACGCCACGTTGCACGCCGACGAGCTGGCGCCGCTGTGCCGGCGATCGGAGCTCACCGCCGCCCTGGTGTCCGCCACGCTCACCGGGCGCTGGGCAGACCCCGCACCGGTCGTTCCCCTCGCCGGCGGTGAGCCCGCCTCCACCGGCGACGGTCCGGACAGGGAGCGGCGCCTGGACGACCCTGCCGTCATCGTCTGGACGTCCGGGACCACCGGAAGGCCGAAGGGTGTGACGCTGTCCTTCGCCAACCTGAACTACGTGGTCTCGCAGGCGAGCGAGATCCAGGGGCTCGGGGCGGACGCACGTTGGCTCTCGGTCCTCCCGCCGAACCACCTGCTCGAGCTGTGCTGCGGGCGACTGCCGGCGCTGGCCGCAGGCTCGACCACCTCCGTGGTGCGCACGGTCGTGCCTCACGAGCTGGCATCGGTGATGCGCGAGACCCGGGTGACCCAGATGATGGTGGTGCCCCTGGTCGTGCGCTTGCTGAAGCGCCACATCGAGTCGGAGGCCCGGAAGCCGGGCGTGGCCGGCGCCTACCTGCGGATGGCCACCCGTCTGGCCAGTGGCCCGGTGCGGTCGACCGGCCTGCGGCGGCTGCTCTTCGCCCCCGTCCACCGCCGGCTGGGGGGCCACCTCCGGTCGTTCTACTGCGGAGGAGCACCCCTCGATGCCGACGTCGTGACGTTCTTCGACCGGCTCGGCATCGAGCTGTTCCAGGGATACGGCCTGACCGAGACGTCGCCCATCGTCTCCATGAACAGCCCCGGGCACAATCGCCGTGGCTCGGTGGGCCGGCCACTTCCGGGCACCGAGGTTCGCGTCTCCGACGAGGGCGAGATCCTCGTTCGCGGTCCCGGTGTCATGCTCGGGTACTGGAATGACGACGAGGCCACGGCTGAGGCGGTCGATGGAGACGGCTGGCTGCACACCGGGGACCTGGGCGGTCTGGACGGGGACGGCTACCTGTTCGTCACCGGCCGGACCAAGAGCCTGATCGTTCTCGACAGCGGGAAGAAGGTGCAGCCGGAGGAGGTGGAGGCGGCGCTGGCTCGCAGCGAGCGGTTCACGGAGGTCTGCGTGGTGGGGTGGCACGGTGCGAAGAGGACCGAAGGCACCGCAACGGAGACACGTGCCCGGGCGGGAGAGCAGGTGTGCGCGGTCGTCGTCCCGTCGGAGCCGATGTCGGTGGAGGAGGCCGAGGAAGAGGTCCGTCGGCTCACCGCCGGGCTGAGCGGCTTCAAGCGCCCGACGGTGGTCCGTCTCCACGAGGGCGAGCTGCCCAAGACCCCCAAGCGCTCGCCCCGGCGCGCCGAGGTGGTTCGCGTGCTCGACCAGGTGGCGGCCCGGCCGTGAAGGGCGTGATGCCTTGCTACGTCGACCACTTCGGCTCTGCCCTCGGCAGTGTCAAGTACGGCGTCGAGGAGAGCGCAGCGGCCGGGCGCACGCACAATGCCGCCGACGCCTTCCTCCAGTCGGGCTTCCGCTGGCACCACGTCTGTGCCGAGGGCGAGAGCGCCTACGACCTGGCGCTGGAGGCGGTGCGGTCCATCGGTGACGGGATGGGAGAGCCGGACGCCGTGATCTACGCCACGTGCATCCCGGCCAACGCCAACCTCGGCGACCCGAGCCGGTTCGCCCAGACGGCCGACGTGAAGCATCTGATGGACTTCCCGGTGAGTCGCCTGCAGGCCGAGCTCGGTCTGGACGGGGCCTTCGTGGTGGGCATCGGCCAGCAGGCCTGCACGAGCATGCTCGGGTCGCTGCGGGTCGCCCACGGCCTGATCGCCGTCGACGCATCGGTGTCGAGGGTGCTGTGCGTGAGCGCCGACCGCTTTCCGCCTGGCGCCACCTACGAGCAGGCGTACAGCCTCATCTCCGACGGCGCCGCTGCGTGCGTGGTCTCCCGGGAGCCGGCGGCCTACCGGCTGGTCGCCTGCCACCAGCTCACCAACGGAGCCATGGTGATGGCCGACGACGACGAGACCGTCGCCTCCTACTTCTCCTACACCCATCGTCTCGTCACCGAGCTGTTGGACAAGGCCGGCGTCGCCATCGACGACGTCGACTGGGTCGTGCCCCAGAACACCGACGCCAAGGCGTGGCAGATCCTGTGCCGCCTCCTGCGGATCGACCACGAACGAGTGTGTGCGCCCACGCTGCCCGACGTGGCCCACATGATCAGCGGGGACAACATCGTCAACCTCGCTGCTCTCCACGAACGGGGCGTGGTGCAGACCGGTCAGCGATTGCTGCTCACCATGGCCGGCTACGGCATGAACTGGCAGGGCGTCGTCCTGGAGAAGACGTGACCACCGGCGGCGTCGATGCTCTCGCCGATACCGTCCGCCGGCTGAGCGCGGCGTCGCGGCGTACCTACCAGAATCCCTACGAAGCCATCGCCTGGCCGGACGACCTCGACCGCCGGCAGTGGTTCACCAGTCCCCGGTTCGTGTCGCTGTACGGCACGCCGGCGTGGGAGAGCCTCGATGACGACCGGCGCAAGGAGCTCAGCTTCTGGGAGGCGGTCAACTTCTACAGCCTGAACATCCACGGTGAGAAGGCGCTCATGGAGGGCTTGGCCCACCGGCTCTACCAACCGGGCATGGAGCCCGTGGCCGAGTACCTCCACCACTTTCTCGACGAGGAGAACAAGCACAGCGTGTGGTTCGGCACGTTCTGTACCCGCTACGCCGGCAAGGTCTACCCCGACCGCAAGGTCGTGTTCCCCCGGGACCACGCCGAGGGGGAGGCCGACTTCCTCTTCTTCGCCAAGGTGTCGATCTTCGAGGAGATCGTCGACCGTTACAACGTGGCCATGGGGCGCGACACCGCCCTCGTCCCGGTTGCCCGCCAGATCAACGCCAACCACCACGCCGAGGAGGCTCGCCACCTGGTCTTCGGGCGCCGCATCGTCCAGGAGCTGTGGCGGGAGTGGGCGGGCCGCTGGCCGGACGATGTCGTCGAGGGCATACGCAGCCATCTCACCGCCTACGTGGAGGCCACGTGGAGGGAGTACTACAACCCCGACGTCTACCGCGACGCCGGCGTGGGCACGCTGATCATGACGCCGATGGCGTTCGACGCCGAGTCGCGCGCGCGCATCATGCGCGAGCTCGCCGAGCTGCGCGCCTACCTGGGGGAGGCTTTCGACGAGCGGCTGCTGCGCGGCCACGAGGCAGCGCTGGAGGCCGAGCTGGCCGCGGCCCGAGCTGATTCCGCCCGTGACGAGCTGACCGGGCTAGGTAACCGTGTGGCCCTCCGAGGGCTCCAGAGTGAGCCCGCCACCTGGGTGGCCCTGGACCTGGACGGATTCAAGTCTGCCCAGGACGCGCATCCTGACGGCCACGCGGCCGGGGACCGGGTGCTCGTGGACTTCGCGGCCTGGCTCCGGCACAGCACCCGCGCTAGTGACTCCATCTTCCGCGTGGGCGGGGATGAGTTCCTGGTGGCGCTGCACC
>JAHWKL010000081.1 GCA_019347915.1 Actinomycetota bacterium | reverse complement strand
TCCAATCTCTTGCGCAACGGGAGGTTGGAGCCATCGTGACGACATTCGCGGTGGATCGCGAGCACCCTGACCACGCAAACGCCCAGGTCACAGGCTTATTTCGGACTCACTTTTTCAGGTGGAAGTAGCTAGTCAGGATGGAACGGCCGGCCCGTTCCATCCTGACTAGGCTCTGCCACTTCGACCACGGGTCCGGCTGGTGATCGGGATGGCGACCTACTCCTACAGGATCTACGTGGCGGATGACCGGCCCGGATCCCGCCGGGCCGTGGCCAACCTCCGGGCCCTGTGCGAAGCGAGCGTGTGCGACGACTACGAGCTGGAGGTGGTCGACGTGTTCCATGAGCCCGACCGGGCCGAGGTGGCGCGGATCATGGTCACCCCCACGGTGATCAAGCTGGCCCCCCTGCCCCGTCGGCGCGTCCTCGGCGACCTGTCCGACGGCCGAGCAGCGGCCGCCGCCCTCGGCCTGCCCGGGCCGGGGGACGAGGACGAGCACGGCCGGCGACCATGAGCCCATCCAGAGATGGCGTGGCCAAGCTCGCCACCGGCATCAGCGGGTTCGACGAGGTGGCTCTCGGCGGCCTCCCCGCCGGCCGCACCACGTTGGTCTCGGGAACCACCGGGAGCGGAAAGACCGTCTTCGCCGGGGACTTCCTGGCTCAGGGCATCCGCCAGTTCGGACAGCCGGGAGTGTTCGTCACCTTCGAAGAAGGGCCCGACGACATACGAGCCAACCTGGCGTCGTTCGGCTTCGACGTCGCCCGCTGGGAAGACGAGGGGATGTGGGCCTTCGTCGACGCCTCTCACCAGCCCGACGAGGACGAAGAGATCGTTGCCGGAACGTACGAGTTCAACGCCCTGGCGGGCCGCGTGCGCCACGCGGCAAGAACCGTGGGGGCGAAACGGGTCGCGCTGGACTCGTTGGGGGTGGTCTTCGCCCGGTTCCAGGAGCCGGCGGTCGTACGACTCGAGCTGGCCCGGGTGATCGGCGCCCTGCGGGACCTGCACATCACCGCCGTGCTCACCGTCGAGCGCATCAACGAGTACGGCGGGGTCGGCCGGTTCGGCATGGAGGAGTTCGTCGCCGACAACGTGGTGATCCTGCGCAACGTCATCGAGAACGAGAAGCGCCGGCGGACCGTCGAGGTGCTGAAGTTCAGGGGAGCCCCTCACCGAAGCGGAGAGTTCTCCTTCACCATCGTCCCCGGCGCGGGCATCTCGGTGCTCCCCAGCGCCCTCATCACCATGGGCGAGCCGTCGTCGCAGGAGCGGGTCAGTCTCGGCAACGCCGAGCTCGACACCATGTGCGGCGGAGGTCCCTACCGGGACGCGGTGACCTTCGTGTCGGGGCCCACGGGCGTCGGCAAGACCCTCGTCGCCTCCACGTTCCTCGCCGCCGGGGTGGCGGCGGGAGAGCGGTGCCTGCTGCAGTCGTTCGAGGAGACCCGTGACCAGGTGCTCAGGAACGCCGCCAGCTGGGGCATCGACCTTGCCGAGATGGAGCGCACCGGCCTCCTCCGGATCGTGAGCCAGTACCCGGAGGTGGCCTCGCTGGAGGACCACTACGTCACCCTGCGGGAGGTCATCGAGGACTTCCAACCGCAGCGGATCGCCGTTGACAACCTGTCGGCCCTGGAGCGGGTCGCCACCCGGCGAGGGCTGCGGGACTTCATCATCGGGCTGACCGCCTTCCTTCGACAGAACCAGATCGTCAGCGTGTTCACCGCCGCCACCAGCAACCTGCTCGGCCCCGAGTCGGTCACCGAGGCCAACGCCTCCACGCTGACCGACGTCATCGTGCTCCTCCGCTACGTGGAGGTGGCCGGCACGGTCCGTCGGGCGATCTGCGTCCTCAAAGCGCGGGCTTCCGACCAGGACCGGCAGATCCACGAGTTCACCATCGACGACCGCGGGCTTCACATCGGTGAGCCGTTCGCCGGCCTCTCCGGCATCCTCACCGGTTCGGTCACCCAGTGGCCGACGAACGCCCCGATCGCACCTGGCGGCGCCGGCGAATAGGCTGAACCGTGTGATAGATGCGTCGCGCACGGTCCACCCGGCCGGCTCATCCCCGGGTGGCGCCCCTCTCGCACCCAGCCTGGAGGCCGCCTGCCGCTGGTGGGGCGACCGCGACGCCATCACCTACCGGGGCCACACCATCGGCTACGGCGAGCTGTGGCGGCAGGTGGCCGCCCTGGCCGCCGCCTACCGGCGCCTGGGCGTCGGGCCCGGCGACCGGGTGATCAGCGGCCTGCGGAACTGCCCCGAGCACATCGTCGCCATCGCCGCCGCCTGGGCCGTGGGCGCCATCCACGTCGGCGCCGACGACGACCTCACCGGCCCGGAGCTGTCCGACCTGGTCACCCACACCGAGGCGGCGGCGGTGCTGTTCCATCCCCGCCCCGGCACCGACGACCCGCAGGCCCCCCTGCGGGCGGTGGGCCGGGTCCGTCCCGAGACGCTCCGCCTCGTCCACGAGGGCACTCCGGAGGCCGGCGAGCACGAGCTGTCGGCGCTGCTGCAAGGGGGCGAGGAGGGGGCGCCCATCGAACCCCTGCAGGGTCCCGGCGACCCCGGGCTCATGTTCCTCACCTCGGGCACCACCGGGCGGCCCAAGGGGGTGCTGGAGACCCTCCCCGCCACCTGGGCCAAGATGCAGTTCTTCACCGACGCCTTCCGCCCCGGTCCTGACGACGTCCACCTGGTGTACCTGCCCGTCGCCCACGTCTTCGGGCTGCGGCTGGCGCTGATCGCCCTGCTGCGGGGAGGGCGGCTGGTCCTCCAGGAGCGCTTCTCCCCCACCGGGGCGCTGCGCCTGGTGACCGACGAGCAGGTCACCATCCTGCCGGGGATGCCGCCCCACCTGACCCTGCTGCTGCGGGCGCTCGACCCCGACGTCCACGACGTGTCCCGCCTGCGCTGGGTGATCTCCGCCGCCGCCACGCTGCCCCGACCGCTCGCCGAGCAGGTCTACGAGCGCCTGGGCACCGAGCTCCTCTACGTGTTCGGGTGCAGCGAGGGGTTCACCACCCAGACCACCGACCGGGACGAGATCCTCCGGGGCTCGGTGGGGCGCACCGTGTTCCGGGGCCCGCCGGGGACGCCGGCGGACGGCACGGTGGCCGTCGTCGACCCGAAGAGCCGCAGGCCCCTGCCGCCCGGCGAGGTCGGCGAGATCGCCTTCGGGGCGGCGGTCCCCGTGCGCTACTGGCGCCACCCCGACGTGGCCACCGACGGCTGGTACTACAGCGGCGACCTCGGGCGCATCGACGAGGACGGCCTGTTGTACGTGCTCGGCCGGCGCAAGGAGGTGGTCAACCGCGGCGGCCTCAAGGTGACCCCGACCGAGGTCGAGTCGGTCCTGGTCCGCCATGCCGCCGTCGCCGACGCGGCCGTCGTGGCCACCCCCGACCCGCTGCTGGGCGAGGCGGTGTGCGCCTGCGTGGTCCCCGCCGACGGTGACGCGCCCGACCTGGCCGAGGTGCGGGGGTTCCTGGGCGCCACCCTGGCCCGCCACAAGCTGCCCGACGAGCTGTGCCTGCTCGACCGCATCCCCCGCTCCCCCCTGGGCAAGGTCGACCGGCCGGCGCTGCGGTCGCTGGTCGTCGACGCTGACGCTCCCCGCCAGCGGCTGCGACCCCGGTGATGAGCCCGTCCGCCCCCACCCTCGAACAGCCCTTCAACGGCGAGGTGGCCGACGCCGAGGAGGCCAAGGCGCTCGGCCCCGAGTACGTGCTGGCCGCCGGCAAGGTCATCGCCAGCCACGTCCGCAACGAGCTGGCCGGGGCGGCGGTGTTCGACGAGCCCGCCATCGCCCTGGCCCCGGGGCCCAAGGACAAGTGGCTGGCCTGCCGCATCGCCATGGAGGAGTACGGCCACCACCTCAAGTTCACCAAGCTGGCCGTCGAGCTCGGCCTGGAGGACCCCATGGCCGGCCGGACCCTGTCGGTGTTCGACTACGAGCTGCGGTCGTGGCCCGAGTTCGCCGTGCTGAAGGCGATCGTCGACCTGGCCGAGGTGGTGCTCATGGAGGAGCTGGGCAGCTGCACCTACCTGCCCCTGCGCAACCTGGCCACCACCTTGCTGCCCGAGGAGCGCTTCCACGTGTCGTTCGGCAAGCGCCGCAGCCTGGAGCTGGTGGCCGACCCGGCGGCGCGGCCGCTGGTGGCGGAGGCGGTCGAGCGGCTCGTCCCGTTCACGCTGCCCTTCTTCGGGCGCAGCGTCTCGGCCAACAACGAGCTGTTCCGGCGCTGGGGCATCAAGAGCCACACCAACGACGACTCCCGGGCCGCCTTCATCCGCCGCAGCCGGCGCTTCGTGGTCGACGAGCTGGGCCTGCCCTTCCCTGAGGTCGACGTGCGCTGGGACGGCGGCTCGGCGTGAGCCCGGTCACTGCGCTGCCGGGCTGGCACGCCGTCGACCTGCGAGGCCGGGACCTCGCCACCGGCCGCATCCCGTCGTCGCCCGGGGAACCTTCGGCTGCTCGCGCCCTGGCCGCCGCCCCCGTCATCAGCTGGCCCCCGGCGGTGGTGAGCGCCGACGGCCGGCGCCGGAGCCTGGGCGCGGCGCTGGGTGCGGGCGGCGAGGCGGTCGAGCAGCTCCTCGACCGGTTGGTGGCAGGGCCGGGAGCCACTGCGGTGGACGTCGCCTCCCTGGCCGGCGCCACGCCCGCTGGCCCTTCGAACCTGCCGCTGTCGGTCGTGGACCTGGCCGAGGGCGTACAGCGCTCGGCCGGCCTGGACCCGTCCTGGCTCGCCGCCGTCGACCACCGGCGCGCCGCCGCCCGGGTGCCGCTGGTGGCCGCCGGCCGGAACGACGAGCTCGAAGCGGCGCTGCACGTGGCCATGCTGGTCGCCACCGAGGTCCTCGACCCGGCCGCCGACGCCGACGTCGACGCCCATGTCGCCTCCGGCGCCCAGCTCTGGTTGCTCGGCGCGGCGGTGGCGTGGGCTCTGGCCGCCGGCGGCGGCGACCACCCGTTCGCCCGGTGGGCCGAGCTGGTCACGGCGGGGCTCTGGCCGGTGGGGCCCAGCCACGGCGAGCTGGTGGTGGCCGTGGTGGCGCCCGGGTGAGCGTGGGGGCGAGCATCACCGGCCCCCGCCTGCCGGTGGCCGTCGCCCGGCGCCGGCTGGCGCCCCTCGGCGCCCTCGACGACGCCGAGGGGCACGGCCTTCACTGCGGGATCTCGTGGTACGGGCCGTCGGGCCTCGGCCCCGACCGGCTGGGCAGTGAGGTGACCGTGCAGGCGAGGTCGGGGCTCATGCACCTCCACGGCAGAGACGCCGGCGGGCCCCGGCGCCTGGGACTGGAGCTCGCCTCCGTGGCCGCCGGCGTGCTCGGCGCCTGCGGCGTGCTGGCCGGGCTGGTGGCGCGGCACCGGGGAGGCGATGCCCCCGGGGTCGAGACCTCGGTGTTGCAGGCCGGTCTGCTCGCCGTCTCCCACTACGTGGCCGGCGCCACCTGCGGTGAGGAGTGGGTGCCGGCGCCACCAGGGCCCGAGCCGGGACCGCCGTTCCGCTCGTCGGACGGCCACTGGTTCGAGATCGAGACCCTCGACCCCGAGGCCTGGAAGGGCTTCTGGTACCGCCTGGGCGCCAAGAGCGGCGACCTCGGACGGTCGTGGGCCGTCTTCCGTGCCCGGTACTACCGGTCGACCTGCACCTTCCCGCCGGGCCTGCACGAGGCCACGGCGAGCTGCCCCCTCGCCGAGCTGGTCCACGTGGCCGGCGAGTGGGGCGTCAGCCTGGCGCCGCTGCGGGCCTACGAGGACGTGCTGGCGGATCCGGCCGGTGGGCCCCATCCGGTGATCGAGCCGTCCGGGGACGGTCATCGGGCCCGAGCCGGACCGGCGCCGGCGCCGGTCCGGTCGGCCTTGCCCTTGGAAGGCCTGCGGGTGGTCGAGGCCACCACCCGGATGCAGGGCCCCCTGGCCGGTCTGCTGCTGCAGATGCTGGGGGCGTCGGTGGTCAAGGTGGAACCGCCCGGCGGTGACTTCGGGCGCATCGTGCCTCCCCTGGCCGGTGACGTGGGCTCGTTCTTCGCCTGCTTGAACCGGGGCAAGCGCTCGGTCGAGATCGACCTGTCCGGGGCGCCGGGCCGGGCCGAGCTGGTGGAGCTGACGGAGCAGAGCGACGTGTTCCTCCACAACTGGCGGCCGGGCAAGGCGGCCGAGTGGGGCCTCGACGCCCCCGACCTGGCCCGGGGCAACCCGTCGCTGGTGTACGCCACGGCCTCGGGATGGGGCGAGGGGCCGCGGGCGCCGGCCCTGCTCGGGACCGACTTCCTGGTCCAGGCCCACGCCGGCGTGGGCAACGGCTTGCGGCCCGAGGGAGAGCCGCCCTTCCCCAGCCGGGTCATCATCGTGGACTTCATGGGAGCGCTGGTGACGGCCGAGGGCGTGCTCGGTGGGCTGTACGTCCGGGAGCGCACCGGCGGGTGCGGTCCCCGCGTCGGCACCTCGTTGCACGCCGGAGCCATGACCCTCCAGGACCACGTGCTCGATCCCCTCGCCGCCGGTGACGACGCCCCCGGCCGCCACCGGGGCCGCCCCCGGTGGGGCCCTCTGGACCAGCCGGTCGCCACCGCCCACGACCTGCTCGTGGTGGGCCTCGACAGTGACGGCGACGCCCTCCCGGCGCTGTGCCGGATGTGCGAGGTCGACGCCGGCGCCGGCGACCGCGAGCAGCAGGTGGCCGACCGGCTGGCCACCCGGCCGGCAACCGAGTGGGTGGACGAGCTGGCCGACGCCGGCGTCGCCGCCGCCATGTTCCCCGGCTCGTTCGACCTGGCCACCCTGCCCGACGACCCCGCCCTGGCCCCGCTGTTCGAGCCCCTGGCCGGGCCCACCAGAGTGCCGGCGTCGCCCTGGCGGTTCGGCTAGCCCGCGGCTGCCCCCCACTTCCGTTCTGGCCCCCGCAGCGGGACGTTTTCCCGGCGTTTCTGGGGCCAGAAGGTGTGCAGCGGCGTGGACCACCAGCGTCGGTAGCGTGGGGCCCATGGAGGGTGAGGGCCTCACCCAGGACGAGATCGCCCTGGTGCTGCACCGGGCCGCCGAGCTCGACCGGGAGCACGAGGCGCCGGCCGCCGCCGACGTGGCCATGATCGAGGCGGCGGCGGTCGAGGCCGGGCTGTCCCGGGCGTCGGTGTGCCAGGCGCTGGCCGAGTTCCGAGTGGGGGCGCTGGAGCACGAGGCCCGGCGGCGCCTGCCCGACGGGCTGCTGGGCCCCGCCCGCCTCCAGGTCCGCCGGCTCGTGCCCGGCCCGGCGCAGCAGGTCGACCACGAGCTGCACGCCTTCCTGCGCTCGCAGCTGTTCGAGCAGCGCCGCCACCTCGGCCAGCGCACCGTCTGGGACCGGCGGGAGGGCTTGCTGCCCGGTCTCCGCCGCCGCCTCGACCTCAACGGCCGGCTCCTGCTCAACGGGGTGCGGCGGCTGGAGGTGGGGATGGCACCGGAGCCCGGCAGCGGCGAGGGGCGGGTCATGGTCAGCCTGGTGGCCGACGTCGGCGAGCAGCGCACCGCATCGGCGTGGTACCTGGGGGGCGGGGCCGCCGCCGGCGCCGGCGTGGTGGGCGGGGCGGCCGTCTTCGACCCTGGCCTGCTGGTGGTGCTGGCGTCGCTGCCCGTGGCCGCCGGCGCCGCCCTGGGGGGTCACTGGCTGGGCCGGTGCCACTACCGCCGGGAGGTGGGCCAGATCGAGCAGGCCCTGGCCGGCGTGCTCGACCGGCTCGAGCACCGGCCGGCGCCGGCCCCCCGGATCAGGTCGGCGGTGGAAGCACCCGCACGCCCAGCTCGTCCAGCAGCCGGGGGCTGACCGGCGCCGGCGCCCCGGTGAGCGGGTCGGCGCCCGATTGGGTCTTGGGGAAGGCGATGACCTCGCGGATGTTGTCCTCGCCGGCGAGGATGGCCACCAGGCGGTCGAGGCCGACGGCGAAGCCGCCGTGGGGCGGCGCCCCGTAACGGAAGGCGTCGAGGAGGAAACCGAAGCGAGCCCGGGCGTCCTCGTCGGAGATGCCGAGGGTGGCGAAGATGGCGGCCTGCACGTCGGAGCGGTGGATACGGATCGACCCCGAGCCCAGCTCCCAGCCGTTGAGCACCAGGTCGTACGACTGCGAGCGCACCGACAAGGGATCCGACTCGAGCAGGTCGAGGTCGTCGGGGTGCGGCATGGTGAAGGCGTGGTGGGCCGGCACCGGCCGCCCGGCGGGGTCGAGACCCTCGAACAGGGGGAAGTCGACCACCCACGTGAGCGCCAGCGGCCCCTCGTTGACCGGCGGCCGGCCCAGGTCGAGGCGGAGCTGGCCGAGCACGATCTCCACCGTGCGGCGCTCGTCGGCCACCACCAACAGCAGGTCGCCGGGCGCGGCGCCGGTGGCGCCGACCAGGCCGGCCCGCTCGCCGTCGGAGAGGAACTTGGCCACCGGCGAGTCGAGGGCCCCGCCGTCGGCCACCCTGAGCCAGACCAGCCCCTTGGCTCCGAGGCCCTTGGCCCGCTCGGTGAGGGCGTCGAGCCGATTGCGGCCCAGGTCGCCGTGGCCGGGCGCCCGCAACCCCTTGATGCACGGGGCGCCGGCGAAGGCCCGGAAGCCGGTGGCGGCGAAGACCTCCCCCAGCTCCACCAGCTCGGGCCCCGCCCGCAGGTCGGGCTTGTCCGAGCCGAACCGGCCCATGGCCTCGGCCCACGTGAGCCGGGGGATCTCGCCGGGTCGCTCCCCCGTCACCGCCTGGGCGGCGTCGAGCACCGCCTCCGACACGAAGCCGAGGACGTCGTCCTGGCTCACGAACGACGCCTCCAGGTCGAGCTGGGAGAACTCGAACTGGCGGTCGGCGCGGAGGTCCTCGTCGCGCAGGCACCGGGCGATCTGGTAGTAGCGGTCGACGCCGGCCACCATGAGCAGCTGCTTGGCCAGCTGCGGGCTCTGGGGCAGCACGTAGAACTCGCCGGGCCGCAGGCGGGAGGGGATGACGAACTCCCGGGCGCCCTCGGGCGTGGGCACCCACAGCAGTGGCGTCTCCACCTCGAGGAAGCCCTGGCGCTCCATGGCCGAGCGCAGGGCCCGGTTGACCGTGGCCCGCACGAGGAGGTTGCGCTGCATGCGATCGCGCCGCAGGTCGACGTAGCGGTGGCGCAGGCGGGCGGTCTCGTCGGCGTCGACGCGGTCGGTGACCGGGAAGGGCGGCGGCTCGGCGGCGTTGAGCACCTCGACGGCGCAGTCACCCACCTCGATCTCGCCGGTGGCCAGGTCGGGGTTGACGGTGCCCTCGGGCCGGTCCCTCACCGTGCCGGTCACCCGCACCACGTACTCCGAGCGCAGGTCCGAGGCACCGTCGACCACGCACTGGACCACGCCGGAGCGGTCGCGCAGGTCGACGAAGGCCAGGTGCTCGCCGTGCTCCCGCCGGCGGGCGACCCACCCGCACAGGGCAACCTGGCGGCCGGCGTCGCCGGCGCGCAGGTCGCCGGCCAGGTCGGTGCGCAGGGCGGTGGCGGTGGCGGAGGCGTCAGGCGGGGCGTCGAGGGGCCGGGACGGGCTCACGCCAGCAGCTCCCGCACCCGGGCCACGACGTCGGCCACCGGCACCTCGTCCTGGGCGTCACCGTGGTCGTCGCCTCGGAGCCGGCGCAGCGACACCACGCCGCGGGCGCGCTCGTCAGCGCCCACGATGAGGGCCACCCGGGCGCCGGAGCGGTCGGCCAGCTTCATCTGGGCCCGCATGGACCGGGACCCGAACCCACGGTCGGCCCTGATGCCCTCGTCCCGCAGCGCCCACACCAGGTCCCGAGCCTCACCGCCCTCGGTCACGTCGACCACCCAGACGTCGACGCTCGCCGCCGGCGCCGGGAACCTGCCCTCGGCGTCGCACGCCAGCAGCACCCGCTCGATGCCGATGCCGAAGCCCACACCCGGGGTCGGGGGGCCGCCGAGGGCCTCGGCCAGCCCGTCGTAGCGGCCGCCGGCACCGATGGTGCTCTGGGCGGCCTCCAGGTCCTCGGCCTGGAACTCGAAGGCGGTGCGGGTGTAGTAGTCGAACCCCCGGGCCAGGCGACTGTCGAGGGTGAAGGCTACGCCGAGGCTCTGCAGCCCGGCCTGCACCGCCTCGAAGTGGGCGGCGCACTCGGCGCACAGGTGGTCCACGATGCGGGGCGCCGCCACCGTCGCCGTCCGGCACGCCTCCCGCTTGCAGTCCAGCACCCGGAGCGGGTTCTGGCGGCGCTCCTTGCGGTGGTCGGGGCACAGCTCGGCGTCGTGCTCGAGGAGGTAGGCGTCGAGCAGCTCCAGGTACCCGGGCCGGCACGCCTGGTCACCGATGGAGTTCAGCAGCAACGTCACCCGCTCGAGGCCCACCCGGTCGTAGACCTGGCGCACGAGGGTGACGAGCTCGACGTCGACCTCGGGGTCCTCGGAGCCCAGCACCTCGGCACCGAGCTGGTGGTGCTGGCGGTAGCGGCCGGCCTGGGGCCGCTCGTAGCGGAAGCTGGGCGCGGCATACCACACCTTCCACGGCGGGACGGGGCGGTGCTGGACGTAGGCCCGCACCACCGAGGCGGTGCCCTCGGGCCGCAGGGCGAGACGGCGGCCCCCTTTG
>JAHWKL010000080.1 GCA_019347915.1 Actinomycetota bacterium | reverse complement strand
TGGCCACCTTGATGTCCTCGGCGGTGCGCTCGCCCACGGCGATGCCGTACTCCCGCTTGACGTAGGCCTGGATCGAGTGGTCGATGTCGAACGAGCCGAGCCGGATGGCCCGAAGGGCGACGATGCCCCCCAGCGAGATCACCGCTGTCTCCGAGGTCCCGCCCCCCACGTCGACCACCATGTTGCCGAAGGGTTCGTTGATGGGAAGCCCGGCGCCGATGGCGGCGGCCATGGGCTGGCCGATGAGCTGGGCGTCGGCCGCTCCCGCCCGCCGGGCGGCCTCGGTGACGGCCCGGCGCTCGACCTCGGTGATGGCCGAGGGCACGCAGATGACCACCCGGGGACGGTTGAGGCGGCTCACCCCCGCCCGATTCAGCAGCAGGCGGATCATGCGCTGGGTCACCTCGAAGTCGGTGATGGCGCCCTTGCGCAGCGGGCGCACCGCCTGGATGTAGCCCGGGGTGCGACCGATCATCTGCCACGCCTCGTGCCCCATGGCCAGCACCTCGCCGGTCTTGGTGTTGAGGGCGATGACCGACGGCTCGTTCAGGACGATGCCTCGGCCCCGGGCGTAGACGAGGGTGTTCGCCGTGCCGAGGTCGATGGCGAGATCGCGGGCCACCGGGCCCTACGTCCGTCGCTCGGGAGGGGGACGGTCGCGGCCAGGACGGTGAGGGGGCGCCAGCGCGTGCATCTCCCGGGTGAAGTCGTCGATGCTACGTTCGACCGAGGTGGGCTCGCGGTGGCGCAGCCACAGTGCGACGGAGCCGACCACGCTCAGCGTCAGGGCGACGATGAGGAAGATGAGCCCGCTCATGACACCGCCTCCTCCCCGCCTCCGACGACGGCCACGTCGGCGACGGGGGCGACGAGGGCGCCGGTGGCCCAGTCCCGGCCCCCCGCCCACGTCTCGTGCTTCCAGATGGGCACCGTCACCTTGACGGTGTCGATGCAGAAACGGGCGGCAGCGAAGGCCTCGGCTCGGTGCGGGGCGCTGACGGCCACGGCCACCGAGGCCTCCCCCACCTCGAGCAGGCCGGTGCGATGGAGCAGGGCGATCCGGCCGAGGTCGGGCCACCGGCGCCGGGCCTCGTCGGCGATGCCCGCCAGCCGTGGCTCGACCTCGGCGGTGTAGGCCTCGTACTCCAGGCTCGAGACCCCCGGACGGCCCTCGGCGTGGTCGCGCACCGTTCCGGTGAAGACCACGAGGGCGCCGCAGCGCGGCAGCACCGCCCAGTCGGCCACCGCCGGTAGCGGCAGCGGTTGCGGCGACAGGGCAACCCACGTGTCGTCGCCGGGAGGACGCATCAGGTCCATGGTATTGCCCCCGGTCAAGGGTCGTTCCTGTTCACGCACGTCAGGGTGGGCCCCGCGACCGTCCGGGGGGCCGGCGGTCGTAGTCTCGCCGCCCATGGAGCGGGACGAAGCCGACGGCGACCGCAACGGCGACGGCGACGAGGTCGCCGGCTTCCGGGCGCCGCCGCCGCCCGACGACCGCCTGTGGCGCCACCCCTCGGAGGTGGAGCCAGCGGGCCCGGCGGCCCTGCGTCCCCGAGCAGGCGGACGCCCGAGCCCCAACCCGTGGCCGGTCGCCCTGGTGTCGGGGCTGGTGGGGGCGGCGCTGACCCTCGGGGTGGTGGCGTCCACGGGGGCCCTCCACGATCGGAGGAACGCCGGCGTGGTGGTGCCGAGGTCGGTGCCCCCGGCGGCGGCGGAACCCGGCGCCGGCGCCGGTGCCGGTGCCGGCGTCAACGACAGCGACGGCGTGGTCAGCATCGCCGAGGCGGTGAGCCCGGCCATCGCCCGCGTCGAGGTGTCGGGCCCGCAGCGCAGCACCGGGTCGGGGGTGGTGTTCAGGCGGGACGGGCACCTCCTCACCAACGCCCACGTGGTCGAGGGCGCCGAGTCCATCAACGTGGTGCTGGCCGACGGCAGCGAGCACCGGGGTCGCCTGGTGGGCTCGGACCCCCTCACCGACATCGCCGTGGTGGCCATCGAGGCCGACGGCCCCTTCCCCACCGCTGAACTGGGTTCGGCCGTCGACCTGCGGGTCGGACAGTCGACCGTCGCCATCGGCTCACCGCTCGGCCTCATCGGCGGCGCCTCGGTGACCACCGGCGTGGTGAGCGCCCTCGGCCGGCGGGTCCCCAGCCCCGACGGCCCGCCCCTGCTCGACATGATCCAAACCGATGCCGCCATCGCTCCCGGGTCCTCCGGAGGGGCGCTGCTCGATCGCTCCGGCAGCGTCATCGGCATCACCACCGCCATCGCCCTGTCCCAGGAAGGCGCCGACGGGTTCGGCTTCGCCACGCCCATCGACATCGCCCGAGCCGTGGCCGAGGAGATCATCGCCACCGGCCAGGCCACCCACGTGTGGCTGGGCATCGAGGGACGGGACCTCGATCACCGCTCGGCGCGCGACGCCGGCGTGGACGGCGGCGCCGTGGTCGAGAGCGTGGTCGAGGGCGGTCCGGCGGGAGCGGCGGGATTGGCCGCCGGCGACGTGATCGTGGGCCTGTCGGCAGAGACGGTGCCGTCGATGTCGGTACTGGTGATCGCCCTGCGCGACCTGGACCCCGGTGAGGTGATCGAGCTGGAGGTGCTGCGGGACGGCGACCGCATCACCATCCCCGTCACGCTGGGAGCTCGGCCGCCTCCCGGCCAGTGACGCCGCCCGGCGTCGCCGTCAGCCGCCCGTCTGCCGCCGGCGCCACCGCCGGCGGGCGAACGCCGCCAGCGCCAGCGGGCCGCCCACCACCGCGGCGGTGGCGAAGCCCAGGGCCAGCTCCTGGCGCCGCTTGGGGCTCAGGCGGGTCCACGGCATCCCCTCGTAGGCGTCGACCAGGGCCTCGGCGTTGGAGTGGCGGGCCTCCCAGCCCTCCGCCCGCAGGCGGTCGCCGGCGACCACCCACGGCTGGGCCCCGTAGGCGATCAGGTCCGGGGGGAGCGAGCCCAGCCCCCGGTGCCAGCTCCACCGGGCCACGGAGGTGGCCAGCCGGCGGGGAACGGGCAGGCGGGGCAGTGCCCCGGTGAGGGCCCGCACCTCCCCCGGCGCCAGCCAGCCCGCCGGCGCCACGTTGTAGGAGCCGTCGAGCCGGCGCTCCACGGCCAGGGCCACGGCGGCGGCCAGGTCGTCGATGTGGAGGAACTGAGCCGGGGCGTCACCCTCGACGGTGGCCAGCCAGCTGGCCGTCCGCAGGGCCACCGCCAGCCAGCGCTCCTCGTGCTCGCCCACCACCAGGGCCGGGCGCAGGACGGCCAGCCGGGCGCCCTCCGTGTCGTGGGCCCACGCCGCCCAGCGCCGCTCGATCTCCGCCTTCTCCACCGCGTAATCGGCCCCCGGGTTGGGATGCAGCGCCGCCTCCTCGGTGAGCGGCACCGGGTTCTCCGGCCGGGCGCCGTAGACGGCGGCGCTGGAGACCACCACCACGTGGTCGACGCCGGCGCCGGCGGCCGCCTCGACCAGGGCGCCGGAGTGCTCGGCAATGGACGGCACCAGGTCGGCGCCGGGCTCGGGGCGGGGCCGGCCGGCCAGGTCGGCGCCGGGCTCGGGGTGGGGCCGGCGGGCCAGGTCGGCGCCGGGCTCGGGGCGGGGCCGGCGGGCCAGGTCGACCAGGGTGGTGACGCCGGCCAGTCGCGTCTCCAGGTCAGTCGAGGTGCCCGGCGGGTCGAGCAGCGTGACCCGCTCCACCGTGGGCGAGGCCTCCAACAGGGCCGTCACCTGCTGGCGCAGCGGGCCGTCGGGCCCCACCAGGGCAACCCTCGCCCGCTCCGCTTCGGCACCGTGGTGGGAAGGATCTGACATGGGCCTACGATGCCCGCATGGGCGACCGCGGTCCAGCCGGGGACAATCCCTTCGAAGGACTGCCCTTCCTCGGCGACCTCGCCCGCATGCTGCAGTCGCAGGGCCCGCTGAGCTGGGACGCCGCCCGGCAGTTCGCCCAGCAGGTGGCGACCGGCGGTGCCAGCGAGGCCAATCCCGACCCTACGGAGCGGATCCAGCTCGAGGAGCTGTCCCGGGTGGCCGACCTGCGGGTGGCCAACGTCACCGGCCTGCCCACGTCGACCACGGGGGCGGTGGTCACCGTGGTGCCCGTCACCCGCACCGAGTGGGCCCGGCGGACGCTCGACGCCTACCGCCCCTTCCTGGAGCGGCTGTCGTCGTCGCTGTCGGCTGCCGGTGCCGCCTCGGGGGACGACGACGAGCTGCCCGGCGATCCGACCAGCCAGCTCCTCGGCGGGATCTTCTCCATGATCGGCCCGATGATGCTGGGCATGCAGTCCGGCGCCATGGTGGGCCACCTGGCCCGGCGCTCTCTCGGTCAGTACGACCTGCCCCTGCCCCGGCCCCGGTCCGACGAGCTCACCATCGTGCTGGCCAACGTCGACGAGCTGGGTGAGGAGTGGAGCCTGCCACCCGACGACCTCCGCCTGTGGGTCTGCCTGTCCGAGCTGGCCACCCACGCCGTGCTGGGCCGGCCCCATGTCCGCCAGCGGATGGAGCGCCTGGTGCTCGACTACGTGTCCGCCTTCCGGCCCGACCCAGGGGCGCTCGAGGCGAGCCTCGGCAACATCGACCCCTCCGACCTCCAGGGGCTCCAGCAGGCGCTGGGTGACCCCTCCGCCCTCCTCGGCGCCATCCAGTCGCCCGAGCAACGAGCCATGCTCCCCCGCCTCGAGGCCCTGGTGGCGGTGGTGGCGGGCTACGTCGACCACGTCATGGACGCGGTGGGGACCACGCTCATCGGCTCCTACGGGATGCTCACCGAGGCCCTGCATCGCCGGCGGGTCGAGGCCGGCGCTGCCGACCGCTTCGTCGAGCAGCTCTTCGGTCTCCAGCTGGGGCGGGAGCAGTACGAGCGGGGCGCGGCATTCGTCGAGGGGGTGGTCGAGCGGGCCGGTGGTGACGCTCTGGGCCGCCTGTGGCAGTCCGAGCGGGAGCTGCCCACGCCGGCCGAGGTCGACGCCCCCGGCCTGTGGCTGGCCCGCATCGACCTGCCCGAGTGACCCCCCCGCTTCGACCTGCCGGAGTGACCCGCCCCCGCATCGACCGGCCCGAGTGACCCGCCCCGCTCCGTTCTTTGTCGGATGACCCACCGTGACGGTGGTTGAGCCGACAAAGAACGGAGGGGGTTTGGGGCCCCACCGCCCTTTCGGCCCCCGGACTACCCGCAGACCATGGTCGACGGCTCCTCGCCCCGCAGCGCCAGCACCCGGGCCACGGCCTCGTCGAGTCGCGCCTCTGGCAGCCGGCCGTCGGCCACGGCGGCGACCACGGCGGCGCGCATGGCCGCGGCCTGGTCCCCGGGAGTGGCCAGCACCAGGTCGGCGCCGGCCGCCAGCGCCATCACCGTGGCCTCGGTCAGCGAGCGCTGATCGGCGACGGCCGACATGTTGACGGCGTCGGTGACGCCGACCCCTTCGAACCCCAGGGACCGCAGCAGCCGGTAGGCGGCGGGCTCCAGGCTGGTGGGTAGCGGCCCCAGTGCCGGAAAGGTGACATGGGACATCATCACCGCCGGCACCCCGCCCTCGATGACCGGGCCGAACGTGGCGGCAGCGGTCGCTTCCAGCTCGCCGAGGGCCACGTCGGCGACGACGGCGCCGTCGTGGCTGTCGGCCACCTCGCCCTGCCCGGGGAAGTGCTTGGCCGTGGCCACCACCCCCGCACGGGAGAGCCCCTCGGCGAAGGCGGCGGCGCGGGCGCCGGCCTCGGCCGGCGTGGCCGCGAACGACCGGTCGCCGATGGCGCCGCCGGCGGGCCCGCCGTCGACGTCGACGACGGGCGCGAGGATGAGGTCGAACCCGAGGTCCCGCAACGTCGCTCCCCGCTCGGCGGCGACGGCGGTGATCTCGGCCGGCGGTCGCCGGCCGAGCTCCCGGGCCGACGGCGTGGCGCCGATCATGGGCCGCAGGCGCGACACCCGTCCGCCCTCCTCGTCGACGCTGACCAGCAGGGGACGAGGCGACTGCCGGCGCAGGCCGTCCACGAGGGTGCGCACCTGGGTGGCGTCGACGACGTTCGGCTTCACCAGCACCACGCCGCCCAGGCCCAGGGACGCCACCTCGGCCGACAGTGGGTGCTCGGCGGTGGTGGCGTTGCCGATGCCCACGACCAGCACCGTGGCTGCCCGCACCTCGAGCGGCGCCGGGGCGCACGGTGGTGGGGCGGGCTCGGCGGCCGACGACGGCGTGGTGGCCGGGCCCTCCCGCGCATCCTCGGCGGCGCGCTCGGGCGCACCCGACCCCCCGCAGGCGGCCAGGAGCACGACCACCACCGCCAGGGCCCGCCAGCAGTACGAAGTGGCCCGGCCCGACATCGACGGTGACGCTAACCCGGCCGCAGCGTCGGAGTGAGCGCCGCGCCAAGCCGGGCGCCGTCCCGCGCTCATCCTCCAGGCCGCCACCGGAACACTCCGGTCACGGACACCTACACAGCAATCGTGACCAACGCGACGAGCAGTTCGGGGCACTACGGTGCACCCTCCGTGGCCGACATCCGCACCTGGCTGACGGGCCGGCGCCGGCGGGCATTGGCCGACATCTGCGACACCTTCGTGCCCGGGTCCGAGGGGCTTCCATCGGCCAGCCACCTGGGCGTGGCCGACGCCTTCCTCGCCATCGCCGAGGCCAACCTCCGGGCCGCCGACAGGCGGCAGCTGGACGCGCTGCTGTCGCTCTGGGACAGCCGGGGCGCCACCCTGCTCGCCGGCGGTGGCTTCCGTCGCTTCGGTGACCTGCCCCAGGAACAGCGAGAGCGCGTCCTGCTCTCGTGGTGCGACAGCCGCCTGCCCCAGCGCCGGGCCGCCTTCCAGGCGCTGCGCAAGGCGGCCACGACCCTGTCCTACATCCTCCCGGCTGCCGACGGGCCCAACCCGGCGTGGGACTCGATGCGCTACCCGGGCCCCTGCGGGCCAGTGGCCAACCCTTCCCCGAGGGAGATCGAGCCTCACGCCGTCGACGGCGACACCACGCTCGACTGTGACGTGTGCGTGGTGGGGTCGGGCGCCGGCGGCGGGACGGCGGCGGGGGTGCTGGCCGACGCCGGCCTCGACGTGGTCGTGCTCGAGGCCGGCGACTACCTCGACGACGGCGACTTCGACGGCGGCGAGCTCGACGGGTACTCGCGCCTGTACCTGAACGGCGCCACCCTGGCCACCGCCGACCAGAGCGTGGGCCTGTTCGCAGGGACCTGCCTGGGTGGCGGGACGGTCGTCAACTTCTCCACGTCGTTCCGCACCACCGACGAGGTCCGGGCGGAGTGGGCCGAGCTCGGCGTCGGCGCCATGGCCTCCGACGACTACTCCCGCAGCCTCGACGCGGTGTGGGAACGCCTCGGCGTCACCTCCGACCAGAGCTGGCCGTCCCGGCGCGAGCAGGTGATGCAGCAGGGCCTGGAGGCACTGGGCTGGCACGTCGACCACATGCCCCGCAACGTGCGGGGCTGCGACGAGGCGGTGTGCGGCTACAGCCCCTTCGGCTGCCTGGCCGGAGCCAAGCAGTCCACCACCAAGACGTGGCTGGCCGACGCCTGGCGGCGAGGCGCTCGCATCCTGGTGCGCACCCGTGCCGAGAGGGTGACGGTCGAGCACGGCCGGGCCCGGGGCGTCGAGGCCCGGACCAGCGACGGCCACCAGGTGACGGTGCGGGCTCGGGCCGTGGTGATGGCGGCCGGAGCCGTGCACACCCCCGCCCTGCTGCGTCGTTCGGGTCTCCACAACCACAACATCGGCCGCCACCTCCGGCTCCATCCCGTGACCGGCGTGGCCGGGGTGTTCGACGAGGACATTCGCCCGTGGGAGGGCGTGATGCAAGCGGTCTACTCCGACGAGATGGTCGATCTCCACGCCGGCTACGGCATGAAGTTGGAGTCGGCGCCGTTCCACCCCAGCGTCCTGGCCATCTACGCGCCCTGGAGGGCGGCGCGCCAGCATCACGACCTGATGCAACAGCTGCCCCACCTGGCGCCCATCGGCGTGCTGCTGCGGGACAGCAGCGAGGGTGAGGTGCGCGTCGACCGCGACGGCCAGCCGGTGCTCCACTACCGGCTCAACGACTTCGACATCGGCCACGTCCGCACCGGCGTGGACGGGGCGGCCCGGGTGCTCGAGGCCGCCGGGGCCAAGCGCATCTTCTCGGCCCACAAGGACTGGATCCGCTACGAGCCGGGGCGAGGGCGAGGCCGCGAGGGGTTCCTGGACGAGGCCGATCGGTGCGGGTGGCGGGCAGGACAGTGCGTGTTCACCTCGTTCCACATCATGGGGTCGGCCCGCATGGGCGGTTCTCCCCACGACTCGGCCTGCAACCCCGAGGGTGAGACCTGGGACGTCGAGGGCATCTACGTCTGCGACGGCTCGACGTTCCCGACAGCGTCGGGCGTCAACCCCATGATCACCATCGAGGCCATCGCCCACCTGAACGCTTCCAGACTGGCCCAGACCCTCGCCGGACGCTGAGCGCGGGCAGCGAGGCCTCGGCGAAGCCCGAGACGCTGCTCTTGGAGTCGCCTCAGGCCTGCGGCGGGGCGCTCGGTTGGCTCCGACTTCGGATCGGCTCTTCGATGAGGTGGGGTGCCGGCTCGTCTCCGACCGGGTCGAACCAGGGCGCGGCATCGGGGGCGTCAGGGCACAACTTCCACTTCCGGCCGACTCTGTCGACGCCGACGGGATAGACGGTCAAGGTCCCTTGGTCGTCGATGTGGAGCCTGAGGAAGTTCTTGTAGTCCTGGTGGTGGAGGGGCGCGTAGGCCTCGTTCCCGTGGAAACCCAAGCAGTTGGCCACCCACAGGTAGGCGGCGATCCCCAGCACACCGCCGATCCCACCGATGACGGCGACGAGGCCGAGGAACGCCAGCAGTGAAGCGGCGTTCCCGCTGACGCCTGACGACAGGCTCGAGGCGGCGATCATGACGGCGGGGAGCGTGGCGAACAGCATCAGCGAATGGACGAGCCCGAGCAGCAACCTCGATGCTCCGCTGGCGTCGTGGGCCAGACGGACCATCAAGCCCACCGTCACGACAATGAGCAGGAGCAGCAGGAACGCCGTCGGGCTCGACCACAGCGCCCGGCGCAGGTCGTCGAGCCCGAGCGACACGTGGGCGTTCCCGAGGTGGAGGTTGAGCATGAAGGCCAGCACGACCTGGACGCCGCCGAAGACGGCGGCGAGGGGCAGGTTGTAGGCGGGCAGGAGGAAGACGCGCTTTCGGAGCCGCTTCGAGTCGGGCGCGGTGGGATAGACCGCCGCCCGCCGGTACCTCTGCTCCTCGGCGTCGGGGTCGGGGTCGCTGCGATCGGGAAGGCCCTGCGTCGGGTGCATGAAGGCCCCGCCGCCGCCGGCAGTGATGAGCTGGCGAGACCCGCCGTCCTCTTCGTAGCGGCAGTAGTAGTGGCGCCCGCTCTTGAGGTAGAGCGCCACCCGGCCGCCTGCCGGCGCGATGATCTCCCGCTCGAGGTATTGAAGGTTGCGGTCGGAAGCGACCTCGTCGCTCCGCCGACCGCTGCTCACCTCCTTGGCCCGGCACAGCACGATGGAGTCGCCGGGCTCCACCTCATCGGCGGTGATCTCGGAGAAGTACCGCAGCTGGACCTCGTCGAGGTACTCGCCGAACTGCATGTCGATCCCCCACAGCCACCACCGGTGGGGCAGCTTCAGGGCGAAGTAGCTCCGGGTCTGACTCGTCTGCCATGCGCCGATCGAGCGCCCGCGACAGAAGACGTTGATGAAGTTGGTGAGACCGTCGTACCAATCGTGGCTCCCGGGGATGGCGAACAGGTCGGGCGTCTCGGCAGCGACGCAGGGCATGGCCGCCTGGTAGGGGCCGATGAGCCGGTTCTGGTACTCGCTCCGCTTGGGCACCGGGTAGACCTGATCACCCCCCATGACGAGGACACGCCCCCGCCTCGTCGACCGGCCCTCACCGTCCCAGTCCAGGGCAAGCTCCTCCTGGGCCAGGAGCCGGGCCACGGTGTAGGTCGAGTTCCAGCCGTCGCCGAGGTCGGCCACGTAGTCGAGCCACAACTCAGTGCGGTCGGAGTGGTCGTAGACCGACGCGGGCATCAAGGCCTGCAACTCACGGCTGTCGACGTAGGAGCTGGAGAACCCCGAGGCAACCACCCGGGCGGCGGTTCCCAACAGCTGATGGGGATCGAACCAGCGCACCATCGGCCTGCGCACGAACCCGAGCTCGCCCTCCGAACCTGGACGCTTGGGGCATCCCGGCGTGGCCGAGCCGGGGCGCACGTGGAGATGTCCCATTGGCGACATTCTTATCCCTGGCCCCGGGCGTGGTCAGGTGCCAGAGCCTTCCCGGATGCACGGTCGTCCCGCGCGATCTGGGCGGCGGGGCCCGACGTTTGCCCCGGGTCCCACAGGGAACGCACTAGCGCATGGATCCCAAGCTGGCCTTCTTCTTCTACCTCGCCGCCCTGGTGTGCTTCGCCCTCGCTGCCTTCAGCCCGATGGGGCCCGGCGTGGGCCGCGGCGGGGGCATCGGCGCCCGGGTCGGTCTGGTGCCCCTCGGGTTGGCGCTGTGGCTCTTCCCGCTGCTGTGGGCGACGGGCGCAGCCGCCTTCTGAGCTTCGTAGCCTCGTTGGCCGAAACCTGCTGGCCGGGGACGCCTCGGCTGCGTCGGGACGCAGGTGAGATCAGGATGAGCTCGACGGCGGTGTCGCGGAGATCGGGCTCGCACGCCGCACCATCGAGCAAGACGGCCCGTCGGTGCTAGCTCCTTGCGCTAGCATGGGTGAGTGGGCTCAATCCGGACGACCTTCACGATGGACGACAGGTTGGCGGAACGTGCCCGAGAGCTCGGTGTCAACATCTCGGCAGCCGCTCGCGAGGGCGTCGCCACGGCCGTCCGCACCGCCTTGGCGGCCGCTGACCGGGCCGCGTAC